>DATABQ010000369.1:0-1693 GCA_036259495.1 Longimicrobiales bacterium
CGACAACCCCGAAATGATGACCAGATGCCCTTGCCCGCCCCCCTGTCCCTGCACAGGTGCGGTCAGACCGGAAGCAGCAACCAGGAACAAGCCAGTGAGCACCGCCCCAAAACGACGCAAAAAGATCATGCCATTCCCTTCCGCCGCCGAAGCACCCATTCCCCTGCCAGAAGCGTCACGAGCAGAATGAAAACGGCAGGCATGTCCCACAGATCACGCTCCTCCTGCACGGTCGCGCCGCGTCCCGCATACGTGATGTCCTCCGCGAGTGCTGCAGCATTCGCGGCCGTGTAGAACCGGCCGCCCGTTTCTTCCGCGATGCGACGCAGCAGCGGTGCGCGCATCTGTGAGGCGAAGAACTCGTCGCGGCGCCGGTCGGCGTATGCATGGACGGGGTCAGCCGCCAGTGTGCGGCCGTTCCGCTCCGCAGTCACGCGGATGGTGTGCAGCCCCGGCGCCGTCGCGTTGAACGTGGAGTGGTACTCGCCATCGCGGCCGACCGTCCAGCTCATCGGTACTTCCGTTTCCGTTCCGTCGGGTGCCGTGACGTGAGCGACGACACGGCCATCGTTCACCTTGGTGTAGCGATCGTCGCTCACGTCGGCGGTGATGCGGATCGGATCCCCCGGTGCGACGTGGTCGGCGGCTACGGCGGCGACAACGGGATCCGGCACGCCGCTCACGAGCCAGCGCAGGAGCTGCCGCCAGAACAGCTCGTGCGTCTGATCCTCGAGCGGAATGTCCGCATGCATCTGCCATATCCACGTGTCCTGCACCGGCAGCGCGAACGTCTGCCCCCGCCCGTAGCGCTGCCAGGCAAAGACCGGACGGTCGGAGCCCGAACGGTTGCCGGAGCCGGTGAGCAGCGCCACCGCGCCCGGCTTGAGCTCACCGATCCTGTTATACGTTGTCAGGGCCGGCAGCGACTCCCAGCGCTCCTCCGATGCACGCTCGGTGTCCGCGACGCGCAGGGCGGGCTGTGCCGCACCGGCCCGCGTGAGGCGTATGTCGAGTGTGTCGAAGAACAGCGTATCGCGGGAGAAGCGCGCATCGAGCGTGACCGGCAGAGTCTCGGCCACGGGTGTGCCTGCGTAGCCGCCCTCGGCGAACGAGTGCCGGCCGCCAAGCATGAGCAGACCGCCGCCGCGCTCGGAGACGAACTCCGCAATCATGCGCAGCTGCTCGTGCGTGAAGTGGCTCGCCTCGATGCTGCCGAGGATGAGCGCGCGATACGAGAACAGCTCCTCGCGCGTCGTCGGGAATCCGCTGAACAGCTCACCCGCGCTGTCGACATCCAGTCGCATGAACCTGTTGTCAGCCGTTCGCTGCAGCGTTACCACCTGCAGGTTGCTGTCAGCGGCAACTGCGAGCCGCATGAACTTCACTTCCCAGCGAGGCTCACCCTCGAAGTACAGGATCTTGTCACGGCCGCCGCGCACGTGGATAAGCGCCTGCTGTTCGTTGTTCTCACGGACACGCTCACCCTCCTCGACGGGTACCCGGAACGTGAACCTGCGCGCGCCCGGCTCGTCGGCCGTGAACTGCACGCGCACGGGTGTCGGCTCACCCGCGCGCGGGAGCGCCACGTCCTGCGAGCCGACGATGCGGCCGCCGTCCTCCACCAGCACCGTCACGCTCTGGCCGCTGTAGCCCGTCTGCGCGATCATCAGATCGACGACGAGCGATGTGCCCT
>DATABQ010000370.1:0-3371 GCA_036259495.1 Longimicrobiales bacterium
GGCGCAGCATCCGCCGTCGTATGCATGACGTGTTCAATGCTGCTCGGCTCCGCCGTTTCCGGCCGGGCCGGGCGGGACCGTCCACCGCCCGCTCACACGGGCGGCTTCTCCGAGCCCCTCTGCACCGCGTGCCATTTCCAGGCTGCCGTGAACGAGGGCTCCGGCACCCTTACGATCGACGGCCTGCCGGCTGCATACCAGCCCGCCACGGCATACACGCTGACGGTCACGATCGCGCAGGAGTACCTCGCCGCCGGCGGGTTCCAGATGGCGGCGCGATTCGACGATGGCACGCAGGCCGGCACGTTCAGCACCGCACCGTCCGACAGCGCGCGCGTCGACGTGACCGCCCACGAAGGCGTGCAGTACATCCACCACGCGTATGACGGCACACCCGCCGTCGCACCAGATACCGCGCGGTGGCAGGTCGTGTGGACCGCACCGCGTGAAGGCGCGGTCGTATTCCATGCCGCTGCGAATGCCGCCGATGATGACTTTTCGCCGATGGGCGACATGATCTACGCTGTATCCCTGCGCACATCTCCCGCGAGCTCCGCGAAACAACAGCCATAACACGTAATTTGTCCGCTCGGCCGCCTGCGGCAGACGTCGAACCGGTCGTGACGGGCGATTGTTCAACAGTCGTGTTTGCTTTAATGTTCGGGAACGCATCCCGAACAGGACAGCCAGTTGGCAAGGTCGCCGCAACCGAACGATCCCGCATTCACGGAAGAGATCGACGACATCGAGCAGTGCCATGCATCCGCGCTGGCCGAGCTCGAGGAGCTCAGGCACAGCCACGCATCTGCACTCAGCGAGCTCGATGAGCTCAGGCAGTCCCGCTCGGCTGACCTTGCCGAGATCGAGCGACTCAGGCAGTCCCGAGCGGAGGCGCGTGCGGAGCTGCGCGTCATCGAAGAGCGATACCGCCTCTTTACCGATACCGTCACAGACCTGATCTCGCTGCACGATGAAACCGGCGTATTCCTCTACGCATCGCCTTCCGTGACGGATCTGCTCGGATACGAGCCGCGCGAGCTCATCGGCAGGTCCGTGTACGAGCTGGTGGTCGAGGAAGACGTCGGCACGCTGCGGGAGGCGCACGAAGCGATTGCGCGGCGCGAGGGACGCGTGCCTGCCGTGTATCGCACGCGGCGTCGGGACGGATCCGTCATATGGTGCGAGACGACCGCGCGCGTGACACACGACACGCCGGCGGGAGTGCCGTGGAGGATCGTCGCGGTGACACGCGACATAACGGAGCGGCACGCGTTCGAGCAGCAGCTGATGCAGTCGCAGAAGATGGAAGCGATCGGGCGGCTGGCTGGTGGCATCGCGCACGACTTCAACAACGTGCTCACGGTGATCGCGGGGCATGCGGAGCTGCTTACCGGCTGTCTCGATGAGGGCACGGCTGAGCGTGACCATGCGGAGTTCATCCGCGAAGCCGCGCATCGCGCGGCGCTGCTGACTCGGCAGCTGCTCTCGTTCGGTCGCGGCAAGGGCCGTGACCTGCAGCTGGCGGATCTGAACGCCAGCCTGCTCGACATCCAGCCGATGCTCGTGCGGCTGATCGGCAGCGGCATCGAGGTAGTGCACCAGCTCGAGCAGGATCTTCTCGCCGTCCGGTGCGATCCGGCCGCCATCGAGCAGGTGGTCGTGAACCTGGCCGTGAACGCCCGCGAGGCGATGCCCGACGGCGGCACACTGACGTTCCGCACCGCCAACATCGTTCTGGCCGATGGGGAGCGCGCCGGTGTCGGAGGCGGCCGGTATGTGCAGCTGAGGGTCGCGGACACCGGCGTCGGAATGGACAGCCGTGTCGCGGCGCGCGCGTTCGAGCCGTTCTTCACCACCCGCGATCCCGAGTCGGGCACGGGCCTCGGACTCAGCACGGTCTACAGCATCATGCGTCAGGTCGGCGGGGACGCGAGTGTGACGACGAGTCCGGGCGCCGGTGCGGTGTTCGAGCTGCTGTTCCCCGGCCACGATGCCGCCGTGCCCGGCGCGGAGGATCAGACGACGACCACGGGTGCCGACCTCCAGGGCAGCGGCACGGTGCTCGTCGCCGAGGATGATCCCGGCGTCCGAGCACTCGTCGTCGCGACGCTTCAGCGCTACGGCTATCAGGTGATGGCGGCGGTCGACGGCATGCAGGCGCTGGAGCTGTTCCGCACGTACGGTCATGTGATCGATGTGATCGTCACGGACGTGAACATGCCGGAGCTCAAGGGACCGGATCTGGTCGGCGCAGTCGCGCAGTCCGGCGCGTCGCTCCCCGTGCTCTACATCTCCGGGTTCACGGCGGAGACGCTAGGGCTCCGCGAGGCGGCCCCGCGACATGCATTCCTTGCGAAGCCGTTCGCGCCGATGGACCTCGCCCGGGCCGTGCTCCGCCTGCGGCGCTGACTCAGTCCGCAGCCGCCGTCGACATTCCCCGCTCCAGTGAATCCCCGGCGAGCGGCAGCGTCAGCGTGAACGTGCTCCCCGCGCCGAGGCGGCTTCGCACCGTGATGTCTCCGGCCATCCCCTGCGCCAGTGCGCGCGAGATCGAGAGGCCGAGCCCGGTCCCCTGTCGCTCGCGCGTCAGGTCCGCGTCTGCCTGAATGAACGCGTCGAAGATCCGCGCATGATCGGCGGGGTCGATGCCGATTCCGGTATCGCGGACGCTCACGTTCACCTCGTGAACCGTCGCCGCCCAGAACACGTCGACGCGGCCCCCCGGCCTGGTGAACTTGATCGCATTCGACAGCAGGTTCAGCAGCACCTGCCGGATCTTCTCGCTATCCCCCTCGACCCACACGTCAGGTCCGCCGCTCGCGGCCAGCTCGAGACCGGCCGTTTCCGCAGCGGGAATCAGCATCGTCACCGCGTCGCTGACGGAATCCGACACCCGCGTGGGTTCCAGGCGGAACTCGGTCCGACCTGCCTCCAGCTTCGCGAAATTGAGCACATCGTTGATCAGCGCGAGCAGGTGATGCTGCGCGCGCTGGATGCGCGCGAGATATTCCTGCTGCGGGGCGGTCACCGGGTCCGGTATTCCGAGCTGCATCAGATCGACGTAGCCGCCGATCGCATTCAGGGGCGTCCGCAGCTCGTGACTCATGTTTGCCAGGAACGCGCTCTTCGCCTGGCTCGCCTCTTCGGCCACGTGACGCTCGTGCGACAGCCGCCGCGCCAGCCAGAAGAGCCACAAGCTGAACAGCAGGCCGACCAGGACGCCGAGCGGCACCAGCGACCGACCGGAGCCGCGCTCGAACATCGGCTGCGATTCGTACACCACCGACCACATGCGACCCGCGATCTGCACGCGCGTCACACCCACGTGGGCGGGCGTATGTCCGGGTGCGTGTGGAGACCGGTGCAGCACG
>DATABQ010000371.1:0-5638 GCA_036259495.1 Longimicrobiales bacterium
CGCGATCGCGCGCCGGAACATGACGAGCGGATCCTGGCCGCCCTCGATCATTCGAGCCATCCAGTAGAGTGCGCCATCGGGGTCGCTGCCACGCAGCGATTTGTGATACGCGGACAGGATGTTGAAATGCTCCTCGCCGCCCTTGTCGTAGCGGGCAAACCGTAGCTGCATCGCTTCACGCGCGAGCTCCGCGCTCACGTGGCGTGATTCGCCGGCCAGGGTCGCGGCGGTCTCGAGCGTGTTGAGCGCGCGGCGCGCATCACCGTCGGCCTCGACGCTCATCAGCTCGAACGCGTCGTCATCGACGTTCAGCTGGGAGTCGCCGAGGCCGTGCTCGGTATCGACGACTGCGCGACGGAGAATGGTCTGAAGATCGTCGGGCGTGAGCGGGCGGAGCACGAAAACGCGTGAGCGGCTGAGCAGAGCGCCGATCACCTCGAACGACGGATTCTCCGTCGTTGCGCCGATCAGATCGATCGTTCCGGCCTCCACGTGCGGCAGAAACGCATCCTGCTGTGCCTTGTTGAAGCGATGAATCTCATCGCAGAACAGGATTGTGCGGCGCTGCACCGCGCGATGCCGCGTCTTCGCTTCGGCGATGATCTCGCGCACGCGCGCGACACCCTCCGTCACGGCACTGAAATGGACGAACGTCGCGTGGGTGCGCTCAGCGATGATGCGGGCGAGGGTGGTCTTGCCGGTGCCGGGCGGACCCCAGAAGATGACGCTGCCGATCGCATCCTTCTCGATCAGCTCGCGAAGCGCCTTGCCGGGTCCGAGCAGATGGTCCTGGCCGACGTAGTCGTCGAGTGTGCGAGGACGCATGCGTGCCGCGAGTGGAGCAGCGGCAGCATGCTCACGATCCGGGTCGACGCCGGCGCCGGCCCCGGCATGTCCGCCAGCCCCCGAGCCAGCATGCCCGCCAGCCGCGCCGCCGCGTCCGCCAGCCGGCGCGCCCGAACGTCCACCACTCTCCCCTTCGAAGAGGTTCAGCTCATCATCCTTCATCAGTGCACATCCGGCAGCAGCATCTGAAGCAGCACGTACGCGATGACGCCCGCGATGAATCCGCCGTGCACACCGAAGCTGCGCTCGTGCTGGGCTTCGGGGATGAGGTTTGAGGCGGCGACGTAGAGTGTGACGCCTGCGGCCAGCGGCAGGCCGTACTCGGCCATTGCACCGACGAAGGGAGTCACGAGCGCACCGGCGATCGTGGCGGCGGCGATCCCGAGCACTGCGCCCATCGTTTTTCGGGGCGTGTTGCCGCTGGCGAGCATGATGCTGCCGAGCGATACGCCCGTCGGCACCTTGTGCAGCAGGATGCCCGTGAACACGAGCACACCGAGGGAGCTGCTCTCGAGGAAGCCGCTGCTGATCGCGACGCCGTCGAAGAAGGAGTGCGGCAGCAGCCCGACCAGAGCCCAAACACCGATGCCGCGGGAGACCATGGCGTCGGCGTGCGTCTCTTCGCCGAAGTGGAAATGCGGCGTGAGCGAGTGCTGTGTCAGGTGAACGACGAGGTAACCGACGAGGACGGCAATGAAGCCGCCCGGTACATCAACCACGTGCGGGAGCATGCCGAGGATGACGAGCGCGAGCATGAAGCCCGCACCGAATCCGGTCAGCGCGGCGAGCAGTCCGCGATCGCGGCCGGTACGCCAGATGACGAGGAGCCCGCCGCCGATGTCGCCGAGCGAGGCGAGCGCTGCGTAGAGGACACCCGTCATTCGTGGTGTCCGCCCCTCATCACGAGTCCTCCGAGAGGTCGCGCGCCATCCGCATCAGCGTCTTGCGATCGTTGAGTGAAGGATCCTCGACTACGCAGTCGAGCAGCTCACGCAGGATTTCGCCGTAGCGGGGGCCCGGCGGAAGGCCGAGCGACTTGAGGTCATCACCGTCGATGGCGAGGCCGGCGGTGGTGAGCGGCGGGCGTGACGCGATGACGCGGCGCACGTGACGCCAGCGGCCGGCGAGATCGTCATCGCCGCGCGCGACAGGATTGGCACGCCACAGTGCGATGCGCAGGCGGAACAGGTCGGGGACGAGAGCCGGCGGCACGTGCAACAGCCAGCGGCGCACTCCTGAATCCGGCGCATCCGGCGGAAACAGGTCCGACTGCCTCGCGACGAGCGTCGTTACGTGCTCGGTGTCCGAGTTCGATGCCTTCAGTCGCTGCATCAGCTCACGCGCCTTGCGCGCACCGAATACCTCGTGTCCGGTGAAGCGCCAGCCGCCGCGCAGGTCGCGCGATGCTGCGGCGGGCATGCCGACGGCATGCAGCAGTGCGGCCATCCGGAGCAGCGGACGCGACGGCGGAATCGCATCGACGCTCGCGAGCGTGCGACGCCACGGCTCACCCGGCTCGTCGCCCACCTTCAGGGAAGCGAGCTGCTGCAGCTCGGGGTACAGCTGCGACAGCGCGCCGGACTTCTCGTAGAGCCTCAGTGCGGCAGATGCGTGCGGCGTCCTGCCGAGCACCTTGAACAGCTCCTCGCGCACGCGTTCGGCCGACAGATCCCCGAGGTGCGCAACCGCCGCCGTGAGCGCGCTCCACGTCGCCGGCTCCGCGTCGAGCACGAAGTGGCCCGCGAAGCGGAGGCCGCGCAGCACCCGCAGGTAGTCCTCGGCAAAACGTTCGGCCGGATCACCCACGGTTCGCAGGACGGCCGCTTTGAGATCGGCGAGACCGTGGTACGGGTCGCGGACTTCGTCGTGTATCGGATGCCACGCGATCGCATTGAACGTGAAATCCCGGCGCGACAGGTCCTCATCGATCGTGTGCGCGAACTCGACGACGGCGTGACGGCCCGTCGTTTCGATATCGCGACGGAACGTGGTCACTTCGTACAGCACGCCATCGGAGCCGAACACGCCGACAGTACCATGCTCGATACCGATGGGAACGGTTCTGCGGAACAGGCGCCGCACTTCGTGCGGCCGCGCACTCGTCGCCAGGTCCCAGTCGACGTGCGGTGTCCCGAGCAGCGCGTCACGCACAGCCCCGCCGACGGCCCATACATCGTGACCGGAATGATCGAGCTTCTGCGCGATCTCGAGAACGGAGCGGGGAGGTTTGAGCTGCATCAGCCGCACATCACGGCGCCGCCGTTCACGTTGACCGTCTCGCCCGTGATGTGACGTGCGAAGCCGGAGCAGAGAAACACGACCGGCGCCGCGACATCCTCCGGCGTGGCGACCCTTCCGAGCGGGATTCCCGCCTCGATCCGCCGACGTCCGCCCGCGGCGTAGGGCAGCTCCGCCATGTCCGTGTCGATCCAGCCGGGTGCGACGCAGTTGACGGTCGTCCCCTGCCCTCCCATCTCGACGGCGACACCCTTCACGAACGAGATGAGCGCACCCTTCGACGCGGCATAGTCGGCATGGCCGGCCTCCCCGCGCTGGCCAGCCGTCGAGCTGATGAGCACGATGCGACCGTCACCCGCCATCATACGTGCTGCCTCGCGCGTGCAGTAGAAGATGGAGTTCAGATTGACGGCCAGCGTGCGATGCCACTGCTCGTCCGACATCAGCGTCACCGGCATGTGCTCGGCGATCCAGATGCCCGCATTGCCGACGAAGATATCGAGGCCGCCGAACTCGTCGCGCGCATGGCGGAACAACTGCTCGACTTCGCGACGCTCCGACAGGTCACCCGGATGCGACCAGGCCGGCACTCCCAGCTGCTCGAGCTCCGCGCAGACCGCGGCGGCTTCATCGTGGCGACTGTGATACGAGATGCCGACGCGCGCTCCCGCCTGCCCGAGCATCAGCGCGACCGCACGTCCCACACCGCGGGATCCGCCCGTCACGAGCGCACGTTTGCCAAGCAGATCAATCTCCAGCACTCACGCCCCCATCCACTTGCCGCCGAGTGTTCCCGCGTGTGCACGCTCGGCAACGAGAAACTCCTCGATCATCGCGTGCGTCCGCTCATCCAGCCCCGCGCGCAGCAGGCGCTCGTAACGTTCTATCTCGTCACGCTCGCGGCCGCGCGCATCGTGCTCCCAGGTGTCCAACCGCACGTCGGGCGCGGTTTCCGCGCTCAGGTCCTCGACCGACTCGCCGAACTCGACGAGGCGCACCGTCAGGCGCGACAGATGATGCTGCTCATCGGCGTGCAGCCCGTTCATGCGCTCCGACATCGCATCGTCATTTGCATCCTCGGCCGCAGCAGCGAGCGCGCGATAGAAGAGAGCCTGCCGCTTCTCCGCGAGCCGCGCTTCGTGCAGCAGCCGGATCGCCGCCGCATCAGGCGCGCTCACGCTCACGAATGCCGCTCCGCCGGCGCGACCGCGGCGGCATCGACGATTCCGCAGATCGCGTGTCCAATCGCGAGATGCAGCTCCTGCGCATGGGCGCCGTCGCCCGTCGGCAGCACAATGGCGTGGTCTACCACCTCGCGCAGGCGTCCGCCCCCGCGTGCGAGCATTCCCACCGTCACCACATCTGCGGCCGAAGCCGCACGCGCCGCCGCGATCAGGTTGGGCGACTCACCGGACGTCGAATGCAGAAAGAGGACGTCGCCGCGCACGCCCAGCGCCTGCACCTGTCGTGCGAACACTTCCTCGAACCCGAGATCGTTCGCGGCGGCCGTCAGCAGTGAAGTGTCCGTCGTGAGCGCGATTGCAGGGAGCGGCAGCCGGTCGCGACGGAACCGCACTACGTATTCCGTGGCGAGGTGCTGCGCGTCAGCGGCGGAGCCGCCATTCCCGCAGAACATCAGCTTGTTGCCGCGCGCCAGTGCCGCAGTGACGATGCGCGCGATGTCGGCAATGCTCTCACTCAGCTCGTCGGCAGTGCGCACGGCGGCGCGTGAGAGCCCGTTCAGGTGGGCCGTGACCGCGTCGCGTGCAGCATCGCTCATGGGATGTGCGCTCCGTCGATGAGGTGAGCCAGGCGATCGGGGCCATTCGCGTCCGCAATCGCGCGGAGCGCATCGCCGTCACCATCCACAGCAGCCTCGCACGCATAGGTGATGAGTGCGTCAGCCGCAAGCAGGTGCAGCGCCGCAGATCGGTCGTCTCCCGCAGCGAGCGCATCGCGCAGACACACACGGGCTGCATCGGCCAGTACAGCGGGAATGCTATCGTCCTCGAGAACATCGTCCATCGCACTCTCCATGCGCGCTTCGAGCGCGGGCGGCACGGCCCCCGCACGGATCGCAAGCCAAGCACGCGCGCGGTCGCTCATTTCCCTCCCCCGAGGAATCCCGCGACCAGGTCGGCGGTTCCACTCAGTGCTTCCGCGACTCGCGACGGATCCCCCACACCGCCGTGCGCCATGTGGGGACGCCCGCCTCCGGAGCCACCCGTGCGCTTCGCAATCTCACGCACCAGCGCATCGGCGCGCACGCCGCGGCTGATCATGTCGTCCGTGACGACTGCGATGAGCGCCACCCGGTCGGGGGAACGCCCGGCGATCACTGCAGCACCGGTGCCGAGCCGCTCGCGCAGCCGGTCGCCGAGCGCGCGGAGCTCATCCCCGTCCGCTACCTCCAGCTCGCGCGCGATCACCCTGGCACCGTTCACCGATGCAGCCGAAGCAATCAGCTCGCCGACGGCATCCGCCGAGCCGGCCTGGCGCGCGCGATCGAGCTGCCGCCGCAGCTCGCGGTTCTCCTCCAGCATCTGCTCGATCC
>DATABQ010000372.1:0-4691 GCA_036259495.1 Longimicrobiales bacterium
CCGCTCGGCGTGCTCCTCAAGCGGAACGTCAAAGAGGCGTGGTGGCGTTCAATGGTCCACGAGCGCGATGACATCGAAGGTCTCGACGCCGCCATCCTGATGCATCCACGCGTCTGGGAGGCGAGCGGGCACGTCGCCGGCTTCACGGATCCGCTGATCGACTGTCGCACCTGCAAGGCGCGGTTCCGCGCCGACCAGATGGAAAATGCACAGTGTCCGCGCAAGCCGAGCCGCAAGCCGGGAGAGCACAGCGACTGCGAGCTCACCGAGCCGCGCCAGTTCAATCTCATGTTCAAGACGTTCATGGGACCCGTCGAGGACTCCGCTGCGGCCATCTACCTGCGCCCGGAAACGGCGCAGGGCAGCTACGTCAACTTCCACAACGTGGTGACGAGCACGCGGCAGCGCGTGCCGTTCGGCATCGCACAGATCGGCAAGGCGTTCCGCAACGAGATCACCCCCGGCAACTTCATCTTTCGAACGCGTGAGTTCGAGCAGATGGAGCTCCAGTTCTTCGTGGAGCCCGGTACCGACGATGAGTGGTTCGAGTACTGGAAGGCCCAGCGGATGGAATGGGTGCAGTCGCTCGGGATCCGGGCGGAGAAGCTGCGATTCGACGAGCACGGCCCCGACGCGCTCGCGCACTACGCCAAGAGGGCGTTCGACATTCAGTACGAGTTCCCGTTCGGCTGGCAGGAGTTCGAGGGAGTCCACAACCGTACCGATTTCGACCTCCGCCGCCATCAGGAGTTCTCCGGCCGCAAGCAGGAGTACGTCGACCCCGTCGACCGGAGCAAGCGCTACCTGCCGTACGTCATCGAGACGGCGGTCGGTGTAGGGCGGGTCGTGCTTGCCGCTCTCGTCGACGCATACCACGAAGAGGACATCGATGGCGAGCAGCGCGTCGTCATGCGCCTCCACCCGCGCCTGGCACCCGTCAAGGCAGCCGTCCTTCCGCTCGTGAAGAAGGACGGCATGCCCGAGATGGCCGAAGCCATCCAGAAATCGTTCCGGGCCGCCGGCATCAATTCCTTCTTCGACGACAGCGGCTCGATCGGCAAGCGCTACCGCCGCCTCGATGAGGCGGGGACACCATTCGCGATCACCGTCGATGGTGAAAGCACGTCCGCGAACACGGTGACCGTCCGGGACCGCGACTCCCTGAAGCAGGAGAGGGTGAGTGCGGACGGACTCGTGGACTACATCCGTAACCGGCTCCGGTGAGGGCCTGGGGCCTTGTTCACCACGGAGCACACAGAGCACACGGAGAACGGACCTTCCGGCGCGGGTGAATGCGCGCTTCGTCGCCGAGCCGGGATTCAATCAGATCTTTTGTTCGACTACAACGAAAAGCCCGTGGCGCCTGCTTCGGAAGTGCACACTGAGGTGCGCGTTGAAAAGAATCCATACTCTGTGTGCTCCGTGTGCTCTGTGGTGAAAAAGCCGTTCCCGTTTCCGTTCCCGTTCCCCGTTTCTCCCCTCCCCGGAGGCGACGTTGTCTGAGCGAGTTGAGCATTTCTCCACCCGGTGGGGGATGCTGGTGGCCATGCTCGGCATGGCGGTCGGCACGGGCAATATCTGGCGGTTCCCGCGCGTCGCGGCGACGAACGGCGGTGGCTCGTTCCTCGTCGCGTGGGTGGTGTTCCTGCTGCTGTGGTCCGTGCCTCTCATCCTCATCGAGTTCTCCATGGGGAAGGCGACGCGGGCGGGACCGGTCGGCGCGTTTGCCCGCCTGGTGGGCAAGCGCTACGCGTGGATGGGTGCGTGGGTCGCGTGGACGGCCATCGCCATCATGTTCTACTACGCCGTCGTGGCAGTGTGGACGATCCGGTATACGTTTGCTGCACTGACCGGCGAGCTCGGCGGCGCGGAGCCGGGCGCGGTATGGGAGGGGTTCTCGTACACGTGGAGCGCCGTCGGCTTCCAGGCGCTGGCGCTTGCAATCGGCATCTTCGTCGTGGCGCGCGGAGTCCGTGGCATCGAAATGGCCGCGCGGCTGCTGATCCCCAGCCTGTTCGTGCTGGTGATCGTGCTGGCGATTCGTGCAGTGACGCTGCCGAACGCTGTTCTCGGGCTGGAGTTCCTGTTCACGCCGACGTGGGAGGGGCTGAGCAACCCGCAGGTGTGGCTCCAGGCGCTCACGCAGAACGCGTGGGACACGGGCGCGGGCTGGGGCCTGATCCTCACCTACGCGGTCTACATGCGACGGCGTGAAGACACGGCGCTGAATGCGTTCGTGCTCGGCTTCGGCAACAACACAGTATCGCTGCTCGCGGGCATCATGGTGCTGTGCACGGTCTTCTCCGTCATGCCGGATGCCGCAACGCAGATCGTCGGTGCAGGCAACGAAGGTCTCACGTTCATCTGGGTGCCTCAGCTGTTCGCGCGCATGCCCGGCGGCTCCGTGTTCATGGTGTTCTTCTTCGCGGCGCTCTTCTTTGCGGCGCTGACCAGCCTGATCTCGATGATCGAGCTCGCCACACGGGTGCTGCAGGACATGGGCGTTGCGCGCAGCCGCGCGATCACAATGATCGGTCTGCTCGGCTTCGTGCTCGGCATGCCGTCGGCACTGAACGCGGACATGTTCGCCAACCAGGACTTCGTGTGGGGCGTCGGGCTGATGGTGTCGGGCCTGTTCTTCGCCATTGCGGTCCTGCGCCACGGCGTGACGAAATTCCGGGAGTCGTTCATCAACACGGGTGACTCCGACATCCGGATCGGTGCGTGGTGGGACTGGGCGATACGGCTCGTGGTCGTGCAGGCGGTCGTGCTCGTCGCGTGGTGGTTCTGGCAGGTGCGCACCGAGGATCCGTGGGGACCGTTCGGCTGGGCCAACATGGCCGTTCAGTTCGCGATCGCTCTGGCTTTTTTCCTGGCCGTCAATGGCTGGATCGGCCGCAGGGCGGGCAGCGTTGCTCCGCACGAGGACGAGAACCCGATCCTGACGGTACCGTGACCTGTGAAATTCGAGGAGTTCGAACAGCGCGCGCGTCAGGAATGGGAGCGGATACCGGCTGAATACCGTGCCGGAGTCGACGGGCTGCGCATCGAACGTTCGGCGCTGCCCCACGCGTCGCTGCCGGATGTCTACACGCTCGGTGAATGCGTCACGGAGAGCTACCCGTCCGACTTTGGCGGACCGGAGACCACCCGGTCGGTCGTGGTGCTGTACTATGGGTCCTTCTTCCGGCTGTCGCGGCAGGATCCGGAGTTCGACTGGGAGGTCGAGGTCTGGGAGACGCTTACGCACGAGCTGCAGCATCATCTCGAGTCGCTTGCCCGCGACGACTCTCTCGGCGACATGGACTATGCCACCGACGAGAACTACCGCCGCTATCAGGGCGAGCCGTTCGATCCCCTGTTCTACCGCCATGGCGTTCCCGGAGCCGGCGGCTGGCGGCGCGTGGAAGACGAATTCTTCATCGAGCTCGAGCACTCGCCCGCTGAAGCGGTGGAGTTCGAGTGGCACGGCCGCCGCTACCGCGTCGCTGTGCCCGCCACGGACACTCCAGTGGACATCGTCTTCCTTACGGTGACGGGTGGGGTGCCCGACGCGCCGGGCGCTCTGCACCTGGTGCTGATCGTGCGACCTCCCTGGCTGCAGGGCCTGCTCCAGCTGGTCCGGCCGCGCACACCGCGCGTCGCACAGCACGACGTGAACGCGACCGCGATCTGACGGGTGCCATACCGGGCCGCCGCCGCTAGTATGCAGTATGGCTGATTCTACCGACACACCCCGTGTTTCTCCGTACGACCTGATCTTTGGTCCGGCAGTGTTCGACCAGACCCGCTTCGAGGCCGTGCGCGAACAGACTGACGCGCACCACGCGGCCTCACCGGAGCAGCTGTTCATGCTGCCGGCCGCCGGCGAGCTGCTGCGCGAGCTCGCCCCGCCGGAGGGCGGGCGCGACACCGTCGCGCAGGTGCGGGCGCTCCTGTTCAGTGCATACCAGTACTGGCGCCACGGTCGTCACACGTACTGCATCACGGAACCGCTGCTCGAGCAGATCACGGCTCCGGATGCGGATCTGTCGACGTCGCCGCTTCCGCCGTCCGAGGCGGGGTACGTGCAGCTGCCGCGGAACGCCGTGTGGGCGCGTGTCGCAGACGATGCTCCGCCCGAGCCGGTCGACGGGTTCTTCTGGAGTGCACCGCGAGCCGATGACGCGGGGACGGCGGAGCGACTGGACCTGCTCTTCGCGCTCGGCCTCCGGCCCGGTCGACCGGGACTCAGCCTGTTCGATGTTTCGCTCGATGCGGCTGCCCAGCTGACCGAATGGGCGAAGGTGGATGCCCGGCCCGATGGCGAGGATTTCGCGAACATTCTCCCGGGTGGTGAGCTCCAGGGGTACCGCGCAGTCACGACCGGTGCGGAGGCGCTGAAACTGGCGGCGCGCTCCTTCGCCCGCGTCGCCGATCGCGGCCTGCGCTGGTCAGTCGTCGAGCAGGACGGTGAGACCGTGCACAATCCAGCGGATGGATAGGCACGCCGTCGCGATGGTGCTGGAGGAGATCGCGACACTGCTGGAGGCGAGCGGCGACAACCGCTTCAAGGCACGCGCGTTCCGCACGGCCGCGCGCGCTCTGGAGAAGGACGGTCGCGAGCCGGTGACGCTGATGGCGTCCGGCGAGCTGCAGTCCGTATCCGGCATCGGACCGGCGACCGCGCGCGTGATCGAGGAGCTCGTCGT
>DATABQ010000373.1:0-4236 GCA_036259495.1 Longimicrobiales bacterium
CCGTCATTCCCCTCGCGTCCAGAACCTCATCGAGCTCCGCTTCCGAAAGCACCGCCCTCTCCACAGCCACCTGCCTGGCTGTCTTCCCTTCCTTGAACGCCTGCTTCGCGATTGCTGCCGCCTCATCGTATCCGATCCTGGGCGCGAGGGCGGTGGCGAGCGACAGATTGCCTTCGAGCAGCTCACGGCAGCGCTCCTCGTTGGCGACGATGCCATCGACACACTTCTCCGCGAGCACGCGCGCTGCGCTCGACATCAATGCGATCGACTGGAGCAGAGCATGCGCCATGATCGGCATCATGACGTTCAGCTCGAAGTAGCTGCCCTGTCCTCCTACCGTGATGGTCGTGTGGTTTCCCATGACCTGCGCGGCGACCATGGTCACGGCCTCGGGGATCACCGGGTTGACCTTGCCGGGCATGATGCTGGAGCCGGGCTGTATCGACGGCAGCGTGATCTCGTTGATGCCTGCGCGCGGCCCGCTGCCGAGCAGGCGGATGTCGTTTGCGATGCGCATCATTGAGACGGCCAGCGTGTTGAGTGCGCCGTGTGCATACACGATCGTGTCGCGCGTCCCCTGTCGCTCGAAATGATTGTCCGCCTCGCGGAACTCGATCCCGGTGCTCTTCGCGATCCGGGCGATCGCCTTCGTCGCGAAGTCGGGCGGCGTATTGATGCCCGTTCCGACGGCAGTGCCGCCGAGCGGCAGCTCGACGAGATCGCGCTCCGCTGCGCGAAGGCGACGGATGCCGAGGTCGATCTGCGCGGCGTAGCCGCTGAACTCCTGGCCGAGGCGCACGGGCGTCGCGTCCATCAGGTGTGTGCGGCCGGACTTCAAGATGTGATCGAACTCGCGCGCCTTGGCGTTCAGCGAATCTCGCAGCAGCTCGAGTGCGGGCACGAGATCATCGCGCATGCTGACGCACGCGGCGACCTGCATGGCCGTGGGGATCACGTCGTTCGACGACTGGCCGGCGTTTACGTGATCGTTCGGGTGGATCTTCGTGCCGCCGCGGATGAGGGTCGCGCGGTTCGCGATGACCTCGTTCGCGTTCATGTTCGTCGAGGTGCCGCTGCCCGTCTGAAAGATGTCGAGCACGAAGTGCGCGTCGTGATCGCCACGAATGACCTCGCCTGCAGCCTGGACGATTGCGCTCGCGATGTGGCCATCCACCTGCTTCAGCTCGACGTTCGTCTCCGCCGCGGCCTGCTTGATGGTGCCGAGCGCGGCGATGAACGAGCGCGGAAAGCGCAGGTTGCTGATCGGGAAATTCTCGACCGCCCGCTGCGTCTGCGCGCCCCAGAGCGCATCTTCCGGAACCTGCATCTCGCCAAGCGAGTCCTTTTCGATCCTGTGCTTCGACATGTCTCCCGTAGGTATAATGTTATCGTCCCGGTATTGCGCCCGACCCGGGATGCATCCCTGGCTTACTTTTTCGGCGGACGTGACGGTCGCACTTCTATGCGGCTCGGCAGCGTCCGCTCCGGCATCGCGAGCAGATCCATCACGATCTGTGCGACGTCCTCCGCGCCGACCTTCCACTCCTCGCCCGTGCTGCCGCCGCTCGGGTGCGAGAACTCGGTCGCAACGCTGCCCGGCATGATGCAGCTGACACGCACACCGTCGTGCCGCACCTCCTGCATCATCGCTTCACTGAAGCCGACGAGCCCGAACTTGCTCGCGTTGTACGCGCCGCCGCGCGGAAACGCGTTCTTCCCTGCGAGGCTGCCGATGTTGATGATCCAGCTTGTGCCGCGCTTCTTCAGGTGGGGCAGAGCGGCGCGGCTGCAGTAGAACGCGCTGTTCAGGTTGGTACCGATCACCGCATTCCAGTCGTCGACGCTCATCGACTCGACCGTCTCGAACCGGCCGATGCCGGCGTTGTTGATCAGGATGTCGATGCCGCCGAGCTCCGACGCGGTGCGCTCGATGAGCGACTCGCAGTCATCCGATGAGCGGACGTCGCAGCGAACACCGAGAGCGCGGCCCGCCGGGTGCTTCTGCGCGAGCTCCTTCGCGGCACGTTCCACATCCTTTGCCGTGCGCGCGCCGATCGCGACGCTGGCACCCGCACCGGCGAGTGTGTCCGCAATCGCGTAGCCGATGCCCCTGCTCCCGCCCGTCACCACTGCCACGCGACCTGTCAGATCCGCCTGCATCCTGCCTCCTGCTCTTTGCCGTAGCGAGTTTAATTGCCCGGGCGCCAGACCGCTACTATCGTTCCGCCATGGAACCAGCTGGCAAAGTAGCGCTCGTCACAGGCGGTGCGCGCCGGGTCGGCCGTGCATTCAGCCTGGCGCTTGCTGAAGCCGGCTGCGACCTCGTGGTGAACTACAACGGCTCTGCGGAGGAATCGCACGAGACCGCCGCGGAAATCGAGCGGCTCGGACGCAGCGCGATCACAGTACAGGCCGATATATCGAGAGCGGACGACATTGCCCGTCTCGTGCGCGAAGCCGAGCAGGCGTTCGGCCGCCTCGACATCCTCGTGAACAGCGCGTCGCTCTTCGAGCGCACGCCCGTCGCGGACATAACCGAACAGGAATGGGATCGCGTAATGGGGGTGAATCTCAGGGGACCCTTCTTCCTGTCACAGGCCGCTGCGCCGCTGCTCCGGGCCGATGGAGGCGGCGTGATCGTGAACATCGTCGACCTCTCAGCGATCCAGCCGTGGCCTTCATTCGCGCATCACGCAGTCTCGAAGGCGGGCCTGCTCCATCTCACCCGGGTGCTCGCGCGTGCGCTCGCGCCGGACATCCGCGTCAATTCGATCGCGCCCGGAACCGTCCTGCCGCCGGAGCATACGGAAGGCGAGGCTGGGACTGCGCGGCGCGTGATCTCCCGCGAAGGCAATACCGACGATGTCACACGGGCACTGCTCTACCTGGTCCGCTCCGATTTCGTGACGGGCGAGAATCTGCTGGTGGACGGTGGAAGGATGCTTCTCTGACGGTGTAGCAGGGATCATGAAAACGTTCGTGCTGCTGTCGGCACTCTGCGCCGCGATCGCTGCTGGTGTGATCGGAGGCGTGCGTGCACAGGACTGCCCGGGCATCGAAGCGCTCCACCACTTCGAGCCCGCACAGGCGACGCGCGTCTATGCGGGCGACGGTTCCCTGCTCGCGGACCTGTCGCCGGAGCGACGCGTTGTCGTCGAACTGGATGACGTGCCGCCAACGGTCTCGAACGGTTTCGTTGCGGTCGAGGATCGCCGCTTCTGGCAGCACGAGGGCGTGGACCTGCGCGGCGTCGGGCGTGCCGTGTGGCGCAACATCACGTCGCTGTCACTCTCCGAAGGATTCTCGACCATCACAATGCAGCTCGCCCGCAATGTCTTCCCGGATGAGCTGCCCCGCTCAGACAAGCTGCGCCGCAAGTTCTGCGAGGTGCGGGTCGCCGGCCAGATCGAACAGGAGTTCGCGAAGCGTGACATCCTGAAGATGTACATGAACCAGGTCTACTTCGGTGACGGCAAGTACGGCATCGAGGAGGCTGCCCGTGGCTATTTCGGCAAGACCGCGAAAAGGCTGACGCTCTCGGAGGCGGCGACACTGGTCGGACTCGTGAAGAACCCGGAAGGCTACAACCCCCGGCGGAACCCCGATCGCGCGCTGTCGCGGCGGAACACGGTGCTGGATGTGCTGGTGCGCGAGGGCGTGGTGAGCACGGACGACGCCACAGACGCTCGTGCGGATTCGCTCGTGATTGCACCGCCGCTCGAAGCGTCCGGCCCGGCGCCGTACTACGTCGCGGCGGTCCGGCGCGAGCTGCGTGAACGGTTCGGCGCCGATGCGGATGTCCAGGGACTGCGCGTGCATACCGGCCTCGACCCCGCACTCCAGAAAGCCGCTCACGACGCGCTCGTTGCTCAGATCGAACGGATCGAGGATAGCGCGTTCGGAACATGGAAACACCCTGCCCCCGCGGCGGGAGAGCGCCTCGTGCCGGCTCAGGGCAGCGGCTCGCCCTACCTGCAGGGGATGGTGATCGTGCTCGATGCACACACAGGGGCAGTGCGTGCTCTGGTGGGCGGCCGCGACTTCACGCATTCGTCATTCGATCGCGCGTTCCACGCGCGGCGTCAGCCGGGCTCCACGTTCAAGCCGATCGTGTATGCAACGGCACTCCAGCGGGGCATGTCACCCGCTTCGCGCGTTGAGACTACTCCAGTCCAGACGGGCATCGGTGGTGCCGCATGGCGGCCGGACGATCACGTGCCGGATAGCGTGACATCG
>DATABQ010000374.1:0-2502 GCA_036259495.1 Longimicrobiales bacterium
GCGGCCGTTGCCACCTCCCGCCGGCCGATCTACCGTTCCGGCACGGTTCTGGACGAGGGAAGGATGCGCGAATCTTGCGTTCAGGCGTGCGGACATGAATGCGACCGGGGATGGGGGAGGAATGGCGGCAGCTGAACCAAAGGGCGGCAGGGATCGACGTCGCATCATCATAGACGGGGTCCTGCCTCAGATCGACTGCGGCCGGTTCCCCGCGAAGCGTGCGGTCGGCCAGGACGTGGTCGTGGAAGCGGACGTCTTCACGGACGGGCACGAAGCCATATCGGCGCGGCTGCTGTCGCGCTTCGAGCGTGACCGCCGCTGGCGCGAACAGCCGATGGAATCGCTCGGCAACGATCGCTGGCGCGCCTCGTTCACCGCGGAACGTCTCGGCCGCTACCGCTACACGATCGAGGCGTGGCTCGACGTGTGGAAGGGCTGGCGCCGCGACATGCAGAAGCGGCTCGCCGCATATCAGGATGTCGCCGTCGACGTGATCATCGGCGGTGAGCTCCTGGACGCGGCCGCCAGGCGCGCAATGGGTCGCGACGCGAGCAGGCTTGCGCATGCTGCGCAGCGCGTACAGGACCGGAGCGTCGACATCACCGAACGCATCCGGCTAGTCATGGACGACGACATCGATGCGCTGGCATCCCGCTACCCCGATCTGACGCACTCCACCCGCTTCGAGCCGGAGCTCGAGGTGGCCGTCGACCCTGTGCGCGCCGCGTTCTCGGCGTGGTACGAGCTGTTCCCGCGCTCCACATCCGGTGAGCCAGGACGACACGGTACGTTCGCGGACGTCGAGCGGCGCCTCGATTATGTCGAGGAGCTCGGCTTCGACGTGCTCTACCTGCCGCCGATCCACCCGATCGGGCTCATGAAGCGGAAGGGGCCCAACAATCGGGAGTCGGCCGGCCCGGATGACGTCGGGAGCCCCTGGGCGATCGGGAGCGCGGAAGGCGGTCACATGTCCGTACATCCGGATCTGGGTACGCTCGACGATTTCCGCCGACTCGTGCGCAACGCACGAGATCGCAACATCGAGATCGCGCTCGATATCGCTTTCCAGGCCGCGCCCGACCACCCCTACGTGCAGGAACATCCCGACTGGTTCCGCACACGTCCGAACGGCAGCATTCAGTACGCCGAGAACCCGCCGAAGAAGTACCAGGACATCTATCCGTTCGACTTCGAGTCGGACGGCTGGCGCGCGCTCTGGGCGGAGCTGGCCGCGGTATTCGAGTTCTGGATCGATCAGGGTGTGCGGATCTTCCGTGTCGACAATCCGCACACGAAGCCGTTCGGCTTCTGGGACTGGTGCCTTACGCGACTCCGCTCGAAACATCCGGACACGATTTTCCTCGCGGAGGCGTTCACCACGCCCCGACGCATGGAGCGCCTGGCGAAGCTCGGTTTCAACCAGTCATACACGTACTTCGCGTGGCGACTGACGAAGAGTGAGATCATCGAGTACATGCACGAGCTCACGACCACCGCCACGGCCGACTACTTCCGGCCCAACTTCTGGCCGAACACGCCGGACATCCTGACGGAGTATCTCCAGACCGGCGGCCGTCCGGCATTCATGAATCGCATCGTGCTTGCCGCCACACTGTCGTCGACGTACGGCATCTACGGCCCCGCGTACGAGCTGATGGAGCACGAGCCGCGTGAGCCCGGCAGTGAGGAATATCTCGACTCCGAGAAGTACCAGATCCGCGAATGGGACCTCGCCCGTCGCGACAGCCTGCGTCACTTCATTGCGCGGCTGAACCGGATCCGCAGGGAGAACGCCGCGCTCCACGACAACCGCACGATCCGGTTCCACCCGGTGGTGCGGGACGGTGCCGATGTCGATGGACTGATCGCATATACGAAATCGAGCGCCGCAGCACCTGTCACGCCGACCGGACGGGCCATTTACAGCTACGAGCATTTCACACCGCCGCTGCCCGGTCCGGAAAACAACGTGATCCTGACGGGCGTCAACCTGGACCCGGTGAACACGCATTCCGGCTGGATAGAGCTGCCGCTCCGGCAGCTGGGGCTGGACTCCAATCGCGATTACCTGGTTCACGACCTGCTCGGCGACGCACGCTACACATGGCAAGGCGCATGGAATTACGTCGAGCTGGATCCGAACGTCGTACCTGCGCACATCTTCCGCATCACCCAGAAGTCCGGCTGACATGACGAACACAACGACAACCGGTGCTCCCTCGAGACGCCGCGCGGACCGCGCGCTCGGCGGCGACCCGCTTTGGTACAAGGATGCCATCATCTACGAAGCGCACGTGCGTGCGTTCTATGACAGTGATGGCGACGGGATGGGCGACTTCCGGGGGCTCGGGCAGAAGCTCGATTACCTGCAGGACCTCGGCGTCACGGCCATCTGGCTGCTCCCGTTCTACCCTTCGCCCTGGCGCGATGACGGTTACGACATTGCCGACTACGCCGATATCCATCCGGCGTACGGCACGATGGCGGACTTCAGGAAGTTCC
>DATABQ010000375.1:0-2623 GCA_036259495.1 Longimicrobiales bacterium
GGCGCGGGCCGATGGTTCGCTCGGTACGCGGTGTCGGCACGCTCACGCCGGAGCACATCCGGATCATTCCGGCACAGACGGCTGGTCGTGTGGAGCAGATCTACCTGCGGGCGGGCACGCCGGTGCAGCCGGGGACGCCGCTGGTGCGGCTGAGCAATCCGGAGCTCGAGCTGCAGCTGATGGAATCGGAGCGGCAGCTGCGCACCGCGGAATCGGACCTGCTGAGCCTGCGCTCGACGCTGCAGACGCAGATCCTGAATCAGGAGGGCGTGATCGCGAGCGTTCAGAGCCAGTACAACGAGGCAATGCGGCAGGCGAAGACGAACGAGGAGCTGGCGGCGAGGGGGCTCATAGCGCCGAACGAGACGGAGCGGGTCAAGGACCAGGTGGTGGAGCTGGAAACGCGGCTCGCCATCGAGAAGGAGCGTCTCGACCTCCTGAACTCGACGGTTGGCACCCAGCTGGGTGCGCAGCAGGCGCAGGTGCGCCAGCTTGAGGCGATCGTGGCGCATCGGCGCGGGCTGATCGCGGCGATGGACGTGCGGGCGGGGTCGGCCGGCGTGCTCTCGCAGCTCGATCTGGAAGCGGGCCAGTGGGTGAATCCCGGGACGGAGCTCGCGCGTATTGTGGAGCCAGGCAAGCTGAAGGCCGTCCTGCGCATTTCGGAAACGCAGATGCGGGACGTCGTAATCGGCCAGCGCGCATTTATCGACACGCGCAACGATACGATCGAGGGACGTGTCGTACGTATCGAACCCAAGGCGGATGCCGGCACGATCGGCGTTGACGTCGCGTTCGACACCGAGCTTCCCGCCAGCGCGCGACCGGACATGAGCGTGGATGGCGTCGTGGAGATCGACCGGCTGCAGAACGTGCTTCACGTGAGCCGGCCGAACCACGGAAGCACGGGCCAGACGATCGGCCTCTGGGTATTGTCGGAGGACGGCGAAGAAGCCGAGCGCGTGCAGGTGAAGCTCGGTCAGACGTCGGTCAACTTCGTCGAGATCGTAGAGGGACTCAATGAGGGTGACGTAGTCATTCTGTCCGACATGCAGCAGTACGACTCACACGATCGCGTCAGGATCCGTAACTAACATGCAGCACGAACCAGGAGACAGGCCAATGCAGCAAGCGATGGAGCCGCTCATCAGGCTGGACGCCGTAAGCAAGGTGTTCTACACCGACGAGGTGGAGACACACGCGCTGAACAACGTTCAGCTCCACATTCAGCGCGGCGAATACATCGCGATTGCCGGCCCGTCCGGGTGCGGCAAGACGACGCTGCTGTCACTGCTCGGGCTGCTCGATTCGCCGAGCGACGGAGTGTATTCGCTCGACGGCAAGAACGTGTCGAATCTGTCGGCATCGGACCGCGCACGGGTCCGCAATCGCGAGATCGGATTCGTCTTCCAGGCGTTCAACCTGATCGGCGACCTGACCGTGTACGAGAACGTGGAGCTGCCGCTGACGTATCGCGGGATGTCGGCCGGTGAGCGCAAGGAGCGTGTGCACGCAGCGCTCGAGCGCGTAGGCATGTCGCACCGCACGAAGCACTATCCGTCGCAGTTGTCGGGCGGTCAGCAGCAGCGTGTCGCGGTCGCTCGTGCGATCGTCGGCAAGCCGCTGATCCTGCTCGCGGACGAGCCGACGGGTAACCTCGACTCGAAGAATGGCGAAGCGGTGATGGACCTGCTGAAGGAGCTGCACTCCGACGGCGCAACGATCTGCATGGTGACGCACGATCCGCGTTACGCGCGTCATGCGGAGCGTTCGATCCACCTGTTCGACGGGCAGGTCGTGCGTGACGAGGATTCGTCGAAGGCTCACGAGCTCGAGGAGAGCGGCTTCGAGATGCACCACAATGGATGAAGACATCATCGCCATGCTGGCGGTGTTCCTCTGCTTCTCCGTGCCGATCGCAGGCCTTACGCTGCGGTTTGCACTGAAGCCGATCGTCGATTCCATCGTGCGTCTGCTCGAGGCACGCGCCAATGCTGCGCCGGCGAGTGCGGCCGCGGACCTGAACGAGCGGCGCATGTCGCTGCTCGAGGCGGAGCTCGGCGCAGTTCGGCAGGAGCTGCAGCGGGTCACGGAGCAGAAGGATTTCATGGAGCGACTCGGCGCCGGGCGCTGAAGCTCACCGCCTTCACGGCACCATATCGGCAGGACGGGCGGCACGAGCAGTGCCGCCCGTTCGTGCTTCACGGTGCGCAGCTCACGCGCGCCTGCTCCCGTGCCGACAATGGATGGCGACAATGGATGGCGTCAGGCGCCGGCATTCCGCGGCCGGAGCCGGCGGGATAGATTCGCGGCGTGCCAGAGCTGCTCGATCGCTTCCTGCCCGACCTCGCGACGATCACCGTCGTTCTGCCGCTGACGCTGCTCTACGCGGCAGCGGCCGCGGCATTCTGCGGCTGGCTGCGAATGGGCCGTGGGGTCCGTACGCCTTACACGCGCAAGGTCTTCCATTTCCTGATCCTGAGCGCCGCGACACTCGTCCATATCGCCTGGGGCCTGCCCGGGACGGTGGTGTACGGGGGTACCGTTGCGCTGATCGTGGTGCTGGCGGTGGTGCGCGGAGAAGGCTTCGCATTCTACGAAGCGATGGCGCGCCCGAGCGATG
>DATABQ010000376.1:0-13660 GCA_036259495.1 Longimicrobiales bacterium
GCTTGCAGCACCGGCCCTCGCGTGCTGCGGCACTGTATACTGCCTGACCAATGAGAGCGAGGACATCATGCTGAGAAGAGGTGGCTGGCTGGCGATCGCACTTCTGCTGCCGGTATCCGCTGCGGCGCAGACGCCGGCGCAGGAGGAGGTGCGTGAGCGGCTGGGTGCCACCGGAATCCCCGACACGACGACCGCTGTCCGCCTGTCCGCGGCGTTCCGCGCGGCGGCGGAGCGTGCACTGCCGGCAGTGGTCTACATCTCGGTCGAACGGGAGCCGCTGGCCATGCAGCGCGAGCAGATGCCGATGCTGCCGCCGCCGTTCCGCGACCTGGTGCCGCAGCAGCGTGTGCCGAGCCGGGCGAGCGGGTCGGGCGTGATCGTCGACAGGGAGGGGCACATCCTGACGAACAACCACGTCGTGGCGGATGCATCGCAGCTCACGGTGCGTCTGGTGGATGGCCGTGAGTTCACCGCACAGGTCATCGGAGGCAACGTCGAGACGGACATCGCAGTCATAAAGATCGAACCTGCCGGCGAGGAGCTGCCGACCGCGGTGCTCGGCGATTCCGAGAATGTGCGTGTCGGCGACTGGGTGCTCGCCCTCGGCAATCCTCTCGGGCTGAACTTCACGGTGACGGCCGGGATCGTGAGCGCAACGGGCCGCCAGATCTCGCAGGGCAACCTCGAGCTGGAGTCGTTCATCCAGACTGACGCCGTCATTAATCCCGGCAACTCCGGCGGACCGCTGATCGACCTGTTCGGACGCGTCATCGGTATCAATTCGGCGATCTTCGGAAGCGATCGCTTCGTCGGGTACGGATTCGCGGTTCCGATCACGCTCGCGCGTCGTGTGATGAGCGACCTGCTCGAGTTCGGATATCTGCGGCGGCCGCAGCTGGGCGTCGCGGTAAGCCCGGTGACAGCGGTCGAGGCCGAGCTGTACGAGCTGGATGAGGTGCGGGGCGCGCTCATCACGGGTGTGCAGGACGGCCTGCCGGCGCAGGAGGCAGGTCTCCGGATCGGCGACATCATTCTGTCCGTGAACGACGAGCCGATCGAGGACCACATCGAGCTGATTGCGCGGCTGGCGAACCTGCGGCCGAACGAGCAGGTCGTGCTCGGCTATCTGCGCGATAACGATCGGGAGAACGTGACCGTCACGCTCGGCGAGTTCCCACGACCCGACCTGCCCGAGGAGAGGGAGCCCCCGCTGCAGCAGGAGCCGGCCGAGCAGGTCCTCGGATTCGCAGTGACGGAGCTGACGCCGGAGCTGGCTCAACGCGCGGGTTACAGGGGCGAGGGCGGTGTGATGGTCGCGTCGATACCGCAGGGGGGCGCGGCGCAGGCGGTCCGGCAGGGTGACATCATCCTGTCGATCAACGGCGAGCCCGTCCGGAGTGTGGAGGATGTGCGTGAAGAAGCCGAAGACATCGCGCCCGGATCGGCCGTGGCACTCACGGTGTACGACCCGGCAATGGGCGAGGTTCTGCGAACGTATCGCACACGCCAGTAACCCCGCCTGAAGCGGTGTGGCAGGTGCCGGAACCGGCCCGGCATTTGCCACCCACTTTCCGCGTGGAAGATGGTATCGTTAACCGACTTCGAAGGCCGCGCACATGCTGATCCGGACCCGATCGCTGCTCCCCGTCCTGCTCATCGCCGCCGCCTGCTCCAGCGCGGTGCGCCAGCCGGAGGTGCGCCTCGAGTCCGTCAGCGTGGGCGGGATCGGCCTGCGCGGCGGGACGCTCCACGCGCGCGTCTACATCGGCAATCCGAACGGCTTCGGTCTCGAGACCGAATCGATCACGTACAACATGCAGGTCGAGCATCCGGACAGTGCCGGCCGGTGGGTAACGTTCTCCGAGGGCACTCTGGATGAGCCGGTGCGTATCGACGGTAACAGCTCGACCGTGATCGAGGTGCCGATCCAGTTCCGCTACGATGACCTGGGCGGAGCGGTCCGCTCGATCCTCGACACCGGCACGTTCAACTATCGCGTCCAGGGCGACGTCGAGCTGTCCGAACCCATCGGACGTACGATTCCGTACTCGAAGACAGGAATCGTGTCGCTGATGGGCGTGGGCGGTTGATGGGCTGACGCGACACGCGCCGCGACTGTAGATTACAGGACGCATTCACGAGTCAACGCGGAGAGCCTGCAATACTCGAGACGAAGGACCCTCGCGAGCGCGCCATACTGGTGGCTGCGCCGCTGAAATCGATGCCGCTGCAGGATGCCGACGAGCACCTCGAGGAGCTCGGCCGGCTGACGGATACGGCCGGTGCGGAGATCGTCGGTACGCTGCAACAGCGGCTGGACTCACCTCACCCGAAGTTCTATCTCGGCGAAGGCAAGGTGGGCGAGCTGCGCGATCTGATCGCGGAGAAGCGCGCGACACTCGTCATCTTCGACGAAGAGCTTTCCCCCGCACAGGGCAAGAATCTCGAAGACTCGCTGAAGACGCGCGTCGTGGATCGCGCGGAGCTCATTCTCGACATCTTCGCGACACGCGCGCGTTCATCCGAAGCGCAGATGCAGGTGGAGCTCGCGCAGCTTCAGTACATGCTGCCGCGGCTCAAGCGCATGTGGACTCACCTTTCACGTATTCGCGGCGGTATCGGATTCCGCGGTCCCGGTGAGACGCAGCTCGAGACGGACCGTCGCCTGATCGGCCGGCGCATCGGTGACCTGCGCGAGAAGCTGGAGGTCGTCGCGCGGCGTCGCGAAACGCAGCGCAAGGGCCGTTCGGATGAGTTCACCGCGGCGCTGGTCGGCTACACGAACGCCGGCAAGTCGTCGATCCTGAGCGCGCTTTCGGGAGCGGACATCTTCATCGAGGACCGCCTCTTCGCGACGCTGGACCCGTCGACGCGTGCCGTCGAGCTCGAGCCCGGCATGAAGGCGCTCATCACCGACACGGTCGGATTCATCCGCAAGCTGCCGCATCACCTCGTGGCGTCGTTCTCGGCGACGCTCGAGGAAGCGATGACGGCGGACGTGCTGCTGCACGCGATCGACGCATCGCATCCCGGCTGGGAAGAGCAGAAGGAGGTGGTCGAGGAGGTCCTGCGCGAGCTGGGTCTGGACGACCGCCCGACGATCCTCGTGTTCAACAAGATGGATCGTCTGACGCACGGCGAGGAGAAAGCATTCCGCAATCGTGCGACGGCGCTGTTCGAGCAGCCGGCCGTGTTCACCTCGGCGGTCGAGGCGGAGGGACTGGCGGAGCTGAAGGCGCTGCTGTTGTCTGAGCTGCGCAAGCAGCGGCCGGAAGTCCTCGTCCAGATTCCGTATGCCGATGGCGAAGCGCTCGCGACCATATATCGCGAGGGAGAGGTGCTGCGTCGCGACGAGGATGGCGACCTCGGCAGCATCGGCATCCTCGCGCGGCTGCCGCTCTCCACACTCGGGCGGCTCCGTCATCGCAGCGGGATCGTGGTGAAGGACGCGTGAACGGCGAGTCCAGCGGGCTCGATAACGTAGTCATCATCGGGCCCGGTCGAATGGGGCTCGCGCTCGGTGCGGCGTTCCGGCACCGGGACGTCGTCGATCGCCTGACCTACTTCGGGCGCGCACATGAACCGCCTCCGCACCCTCTGTTCGATCCGCATGCGATCGGCGGCGATGTCGACACGGCGCCTGCCGGCGCGGAATACCACCCGCTTCCCGCGCTGCCGCCGCAGGGCACCACCATCGTGATCCTCGCCGTTCCCGATGACGCGCTGCCGGAAGTCGTGCACGACCTCGCAATGGTGGGGCAGGCGCCGTCCGGCTGTGTGGCGCTCCACCTGTCGGGTGCACTGTCCACGGACGCGCTCGCTCCCCTGCATCATCGCGGCTATGCGATCGGTTCGATGCATCCCCTGATGGCCGTCGCCGATCCCTGGCTCGCGGGAGAGCGCCTGGTGGGCGCTGCATTCGCGATGACGGGTGAGCCCGGTGCGAACTCGGCTGCGCGCCGGCTCGTATCGGCACTCGGCGGCGTGCCGCTCACGATACCGGCGACACAGCGACCCCTGTATCATGCCGCTGCGGTCGTTGCATCGAACTACCTGGTCGCGCTGACCGGCATCGCGGTGCGGATGCTGGAGCAGGCCGGCGTTGATGGCGACGACGCGGTGCGCGCGCTGCTGCCGCTGCTGCGCGGGACACTGGACAACGTGGAGCACCTCGGTGTACGGGCGGCCGTGACGGGCCCGATCGCGCGCGGGGACGTGGACACTGTCCGCCTGCATCTGGCGCGGTTGTCGCCGGAGGATCGGGTGCTATATTCCGGCCTCGGTCTCGAGCTCCTGCGACTGGCGCGGGCAGCGGGCCTTGATGAAGGGCGGGCTGCCGAGATCGAATCGCTCCTTACCTCCACCTGATGCGGCTTGCGTCTTCATATCAACGTCGATCACGTGGCGACTGTGCGTCAGGTCCGCCAAACCGACGAGCCGGACCCGGTGCGCGCGGCGGTGCTCGCAGAGCTCGGCGGCGCGGACGGTATCACCGTGCACCTGCGCGAGGACCGGCGCCACATCCAGGACCGCGACGTACGGCTGCTCATGGAGACGGTCCGCACGGGCGTGAACCTCGAGCTCGCCGCCGCGAGCGATGTGATCGATATCGCGTGCGAGCTGCGCCCGATGGCCGCTACGCTGGTGCCGGAACGGCGCGAGGAGATCACGACCGAGGGCGGACTCGCGCTGGATGGCGAGAGCGGCCGGCGTGCAGCGGAGGCGGTCGCGCGGCTGCACGATAGCGGCGTCCGTACATCGCTCTTCATCGGACCGGAGCGCAGCGTTATCGATGCGGCCGCCGAGCTGGGAGTCGCTGCCATCGAGTTGCACACCGGTGAGTTCGCCGAGGCTTTCAGGCACGTGCACACCACGGACGGCCGCGCGGCCGTGCTGCACGAGCTCACGCGACTGCGCCGCGCGGCAACCCATGCACACGTGCTGGGCATCGCCGTCCACGCAGGTCACGGGCTGACATACGAGAACGTCGCGCACGTCGCCGCCATCGGCGAGATCGAGGAGCTCAACATCGGCCACAGCATCATCAGCCGTGCGGTACTGGTCGGCATGGAGCGGGCGGTGCGTGGGATGAGGGACATCATTCGCGAGGCGCGACGTACCGCGCTGCACGGGGATTAGAGAATGCCGACGCTGAACGAATACTTCCGCACGGAAGCGCGCGACTTCCTGAACACCCTCGAGCGCAGTCTGGAGCGCACACCCGCTCCGGATGCCGACGAGCTGCACCGTGCGGTGCGCGGTCTCCGCGGCACGGCGCAGATGGCGCGCGAACAGCGCGTGTTCGATGTCGTGTCCGCACTGGAGTCGGTCACACGGTCGATGGCCGGCGGCGCGCTCGCGTGGTCGGACAACATCGCGGCGCGCGCACGCGAAACCATCGCCGACCTGCGCGCGCTGCTCGATGGCGCAGAGGACGAGGAGCGACTCGACGAGCGCGTGAGCGACGCCGCCGGACGCTGGCGCGAGGCCGATCCGGATCCCGTGCCCGTCGCGGAGCCGCCTGTCGTGGACCCCGGTACCAGCGAGTTCCGCGAGTTCGCTGCGCGGGAAGCCGCCGCCATATCGGACGCGCTCGACCACGGTGTCACGGATCTGCAGGCCGATCCGATGAATCGCGAGCCGCTCATGACCATACTGCGGCGGCAGCGCGCACTCCTCGGATCCGCACGACTCGAGGAGATTCCCGTCATCGCGGATATCCTGCGGGCCGTCGAGGACCTGACACGCGTCATCGTCAAGCTCGACGTCGGAGTGAAGCAGGAGTGGCTCGACATCTATCGTGTCGCGCGCGATGCGCTCCAGACCACAATCGCTCCGCTGCTCCGCGACGAGCTGCCGCAGTCCTCCAATTCCGTGAGCCGCCTCCGCCATATGCGCGAGGAGTTGCTCGAGCGCTATGGCAGCGCTGTCGAGCAGCCGCCACCGGCGGAGGATCCGCTCGCGCGCACCACGCCCCCCGTGACGGCGGCGCCTCGCCACGAGACGCACACCGCACCCGCTCACACGCCCCCGGTGCGCCCCTTCATGGGTCCCGCGCGGTCCACACCGCCGGCATCCCCGTCGCCGTCGCCTGCTGCGACCGCGTCGGCGCCCCCAGCCGGGACCTCGCCGCCGGCTCCTGCGTCCGCGCTGCGCGCACCCTCCACGCCTGTGTCGTCCACGCCTCCATGGTTGCAGCGTCCCGCGTCGCCGCCGCCGATTGCGCCGCCGGAACCCGCTGAGTCCGACACCGCCGGCGACGACTACGAGCCGCAGATGCTCGACCTGAGCGAGGATGCCGTCGTCGATGGTGACACGGGAATGCTCGAGCTGGATGAGGAGAGCGTCGTCGGCGCTGAAGGTAGTGCAGGTGGCGACGACGGCGTGCTGGAGCTGGACGATGAGAGCGTCGTGCCTGAAGAGACCGCGACGTCCGATCTGGCTGAAGACAGCGTCGTGTCCGAAGACACCGCGATGTTCGATCTGGATGAGGAGAGCGTCGCGCCCGATGAAACCGCGCTGCTCGATCTCGGCGAGGAGAGCGTTGCAGGTGACGACACGGCGCTGCTCGACCTCGGCGAGGAGAGCGTCGTCGAAGGTGAGGCGGGTGTCCTGGAGCTCGACGAGGAAGATGTCGGCGACGAGAGCAACACCGCCGGTGCGACGGGTGTGCTGCAGCTCGACGAGGAAGATGTCGGCGCCCGGAGCGACACCGACGGTGCGACCGTGCCGGATCGTCAGGAGGCGCTTCAGCGCGCGCTCGAGCTGCGCGATGTGATTGCGAAGGCTGCGGCGCACGATCCCCGTGCACGTGAGGCGCTGACAGAGCTCTACGATCTGATTCGCAGCACACTCGGGTGAACACGCCCGAGCCGCCGCGCGGTCGCGGCAGAGTCCTCGACTGGAAGGGCGTGCTCGGCCTGATCATCAGCGCCGCGGCATTGTACTTCACATTCAGTCGCATGGACCTCGGCAACGTCATGACCGAGCTCCGTGCGGCCGATCCGCTCCTCTTCATCCTCAGTGCCGCGACTGTCACGGGCGTGTTCTGGATCCGCGCGTGGCGGTGGCGCGTGATCCTGGCCCCTGTCGCGGATGTGCCGTTCCGTTCCCGCTTCGCGGCGGTGACGATCGGTTTCATGGGCAACAACCTGCTGCCCGCGCGCGTGGGTGAGTTCATGCGGGCATACGCGCTTTCACGCACGGAGCCGGTCCCGATCGTATCGTCGTTCGCGTCGCTTCTCATCGAGCGGATCTTCGACGGCATCCTCGTCATCGCGCTGCTGTTCGCGGCGATGGCCATGCCGGACTTCCCGCCGTTCAGCGGCTCACAGCAGATCGATGTAGCCGGCACCACGATCACGATCTCGGGGCTCGCACAGAGCCTGGGCGGTGTGATTCTCGTGGCGGTGCTGATGATCGGCCTGCTGGTGCTGTTCCCGCGCCGAGCGGTCACGACGCTGGAGACCGCAGTACGCGTCCTGCCGAAGAAGGTCCGCAGGCCGATCGTCGATGCGCTGGAGGCGTTTGTCAGCGGCGCGGGTATACTTCGCGATCCGAAGCTGCTCCTCGGCACGGCCGGATGGTCGCTCGTGCTGTGGGTCTACAATGCACTGGGCGCATGGATCGCGTTTCGCGCATTCGGCTTCACGCTACCATTCACTGCCGCGGTCTTCCTTCAGTCTGCAATAGCACTGGCGGTATCGATTCCGGCTGCGCCGGGGTTCATCGGTGTATATCACAGCATGGTCGTGTTCGTGCTGGCGACGCTGTGGGGAGCACCGGTGGAGCAGGCCGGCGCATTCGCGATCGGATTTCACCTCGCCGGCTTCATTCCGGTCACCCTGATCGGCCTCTACTATGCCTGGCGCACCGGTCTCTCCCTGCGTGAGGCGACCGAGAGCGAGGAGCTGGTGGAGACGGCTGTCGAGGAAGATCTTGATGTCCGGGACCCGCCTGAATCCGGCCCATCCCGCAACCCCCGGCATTGATGTCGGGCGATACACGCGAGCACGCGACCGCGCACGCGAAGCTGAATCTGTCGCTGCGCGTGCTCGCGCGTGAAGCGACGGGATACCATCAGATCGAGACGGTATTCTGCGCGCTGGAGCTGGCAGATGACATCGAGATCTCCCGCACACGGAGCGGTGTCACGCTCGAGGTCGCCACGCCGGCAGACGAACCGGGCAACGTGCCCGACCTGGGACCTCCCGATCGCAACCTCGCCGTTCGTGCGGCAGCGGCATTCGCTGATGCCGCCGGTCTCAATCACGGCGTGCATATCAGACTCGTGAAGCGAATCCCCGCAGGTGCCGGTCTCGGCGGCGGATCGAGCGACGCGGCGACGGTGCTGCGCGCACTGAATCGAATGCAGAAGAAGCCGCTGCCGCGGCATACGATGCTCACGCTCGGGGCGAGTCTCGGCAGTGACGTGCCGTTCTTCATGACCGAGGCGGCACTCGCGCTTGCATGGGGCAGGGGAGAGCGCATGATGCCGCTGGCGCCACTCGACCCCGCGCCGATCGTGCTGCTCGTGCCGCCCGAGCGTGTTTCCACCGCGGAAGCGTACGCCGCCCTCGACTCGCAGCGTGCGATGACGCCGGCCGCGCTCCAGCCTCCCCGCACGTGGAGCGACATCGCTCTTCACGCGACGAACGATTTCGAGGAAATCATCTTCGCGCGGCATCCGCGGCTGGGCGAGCTGCGACAGCTGCTCGAGGAGGCCGGTGCGCACATCGCACGCATGACGGGCACGGGCAGCGTGGTGTTCGGCGTGTTCGACGATGCCGCGACGGCTCGCGCGGCCGCGCGCCGCGCCGGTTCCGCACACCCCGACGTACAGGCGATCCTCACTCAGACACGCTCCGCCTGAATGTGTCCGGGCGTGAGCTCCGCGCCGAATGCGCTGCGCCTGCTTCAGGCCGCGGGGTACCCGGCTGACGTGGTCGGAGATGCGATGCGGGCCTATGAAGAGATGGGCGGTGCGAGGGGCGGAGAATTCCCGGGGGTGGATTCGAACCACCATTAGCAGATCCAAAGTCTGCGGTCCTGCCATTGGACGACCCGGGAGTTCACACAAGGTAACAGCGTTCTGCGGGCCGACGAAAGTCATTATTCGGCTGGCGGCGCCGCCCATCCGCAGCGCTGCCGCCTTTGACAGCTTGGCGCGCATCAGCCGTACGACGACGCGTTGCACCGCCGGCCTCTCCTCGGCTACACTACGACAGCAGAGTCGTCCATCGTGACGCAGGAGTCGCTCATGGCTGCAGTACCGCGCACACCCGGCCGCGTCGTCAGAGGCCAGGCCACCCGCCGGAAGCTGGACGTCGCGTCAGCAATGGCGTGGGAGGCGCTCGTGGACGCGCATGTCGCCGAAGGCACGCAGTTCGTCCATCTCGCTGCACCTTACGAGCCCATCGAGGCATCGCTGCCGCGCTATCTCCGCGAGATGGACATTCAGCCGCCGATGGTCGGAGCGGTGCGCACGCGCGTGCTCACGGTCGTCGAAGAGGAGCCGCCGGTGGTGCCGGGCGATCTGTTCGAGAACGTGTCGCCCGCCGGCGATGTCGCCGGTGAGGATGACGACGGCTGGAACCTGCTGCGCAGCCCGCAGCGGGTGGTCAAGGGCGTGATTCGCAGGCAGAAGCGCACGGAAGAATACGAGCGGCTCGTGCAGCTCGCGATCGCCCGCGCCGAGGAGCACGTCATCCGCACGCACATGGAGAACGCGATCGGGTTCGTCGCGCTGCTCGAAGACCAGCCGTTCGACCGCGCCATCGAGACGTACCTCTCCGCCGTGAGCGTGTCGGGAGGCAGGGCGCAGGCCGTTTTCCAGCGTACGATGGCGCGCCTGGCCGAGGTTCACCTCGGTCGCGGCTTCGGCCTGCAGTCCCCCTGATCTGCCGGCGCCGGCCGCCCATCCGCCCGCCCGTCCGGCCGCTCCGACTCCGCCCCCCGGACGCCTCACTTCCTCCGCGAGCCAGACTTGCCCGAAGCCCCGGACTCCCATTAGCTTGCCGGGCTGTCGTGCCCCTGAGCCCTGGAACCAGCACGTATGGTGGATCATCCCTCGCAGGCGCCCATGCTCCTGCTCTCCGGTACCGCGAACCGTCCGCTCGCGGAGGAGATCGGCAAGCACATGGGACTGCCGCTTGGCGACTCGACAGTGAAGCGGTTTGCGGACGGCGAGATCTTCGTCCGCATCAACCAGAATGCGCGCGGCAGGGATGTCTTCATCATCCAGCCGACACCGCCGCCGGCCGATCACATCATGGAGCTGCTGCTCCTGGTGGATGCGGCCAAGCGGGCGTCGGCCGCCCGCGTCACGGCGATCATCCCGTACTTCGGGTATGCCCGCCAGGATCGCAAGGACCAGCCGCGTGTTGCACTCGGTGCGAAGCTGGTGGCGAACCTCATCGAGGCGGCGGGCACGGACAAGGTGCTGGGAATGGACTTCCACACGCACCAGATCCAGGGCTTCTTCGACGTGCCGGTCGACCACCTGTACGCGGCGCCGGTGCTGACGCACTATTTCCGCGAGCTGGCGCTGGACAATCCGGTCGTGGTGGCACCCGATGTCGGTGCGGCGAAGATGGCGCGCGGATTCGCTCGCCGGATGAACGCGAGCTTTGCGATCATCGACAAGCGTCGGCCGCAGCAGAACATCGCGGAAGTGATGGAAGTGATCGGCGAGGTGGACGGGCGCCAGTGCATCATCGTCGATGACATGGTCGACACCGCGGGCACGCTCGTGAGCGTCGTCGAGGCACTGAAGGAACGCGGCGCCGACAAGATCTACGCGGCGATGACGCATCCGATCCTGTCGGGCCCCGCGCGCGACCGGCTGAGCGCATCGCCGGTGGAGGAAGTCGTCGTAACGAACACGTTGCACGTACCGGAGGAGAAGCGCTTCGACAAGCTGCGCGTCCTTTCCATAGCGGAGCTGCTGGCCCGGGCGATCCGGTACACGCACTCGAATGAATCCGTCAGCCAGCTGTTTGACTAGAGGAGAGCATCATCGGCAACAACGCGAGACTTCAGGCAGAGCCGCGTCAGGAATCGGGCAAGAGTGCGACGCGCAAGATGCGCGCAGCGGGTCGTATCCCGGCGGTCGTTTACGGCCACGGGGAGGACACGCGCATGCTGAGTGTCGATGCGCACGAGCTGGAGCTGCTGTTCAATCGCGTTCACTGGGAGAACACGATCGTCGAGCTCACGATCCAGGGCGAGCGCGCACCGGTCCGTACTCTCGTGCGTGAGGTCCAGTCCCACGCGTACAAGCCGCTGGTCGTGCACGTCGACTTCCAGCAGATCCACGCGGGCGAGCGCGTGCACGTGTCCGTTCCGATCCGCCTGATCGGCAATGCGCCCGGTGTGAAGGAGGGCGGTGTCATGATGCAGACGGAGACGGACCTGGACATCCGCTGCACGCCCGATCGCATCCCCGAGTCGATCGAGGTGGATGTCTCCGGCCTCGGGATCGGTGACGCGGTGCATCTGCGCGATATCGTGCTGCCGGAGGGTGTCGAGGCGGAGATCGATGCGGAGCGCACCATCTGCAGCGTGACGCCGCCGACTGTATCCGCAACGACGGAGACGGCCGAGGAAGCACCCGCGGCGGCCGGCGGCGAGCCGGAAGTCATCGGCAGACCGGAAGAGGAGTAGCGGCTTCGCGGCCGCTGCGTCCTGTCCGCGCAGGGATCGTCTGAAGCGACGTGAAGGTCATCTGCGGGCTGGGCAATCCGGGCGCCGAGTACGAGAACACGCGCCACAACGTCGGCTGGTGGGTGGTCGAGGAGGCGCAGGCGACGTGGCGCTTCCCGGAGTTCCAGCGCGTGAAACACGCGTGGCACAGCGCCGGCCGGATCGGCGCCGAGGATGTGCTGCTGATCGAGCCGCTCACGTTCATGAACCGAAGCGGCACGGCGCTGACTGCTTTCGCGAACGCTGAGGATTTCGAGGTCGCTCGCGATCTGCTCGTGATCGTGGACGATACCGCACTGGACGTCGGGCGGGTGCGCATCCGCTCCGAAGGCAGCGCCGGTGGTCACAACGGATTGAAGTCGGTCGAGTCGGCCTTTCAGACGCGTCAGTATGCGCGGTTGCGTGTGGGGGTCGGTGCGCCGCCGCCGGGTGCCGACCTCGCGCAGTGGGTGCTGTCGCCGTTCGAGGAAGCCGATGAGCAGACGATTCTGGAGATGCTGCCGTCGCTGGTCGATGCCGTGCGCGTCTGGGTGGAGGATGGAGTGGACGCGGCGGCGAATGGATACAACAGATAGGTTCCCCGGACCTGGTCCGAAGGTTAACAGAGCCGCGGCGTCGCTGCGGCAATCAACGTGGAGGCGATGTGGAATTGACCGCATGGGCGGTATGGTCGCCGATCGTGGGCGTACTCGGCCTGATCGGCGCACTGGTGCTTTACGTGTACAACAACCGGCAGAGCACCGGCAACGAGGTGATGGAGGAGCTGGCCGAACGCATCCATGAAGGCGCGATGGCGTTCCTGCGCCGGGAGTATTCGGTTCTCGCCGTGTTCGTCATCATTGTCACCGTCCTGCTGTGGATCGCGATCGGACAGGAGACGTCGCTCGCGTACGTTTCGGGCGCAGTCTGCTCGGTGCTGGCGGGCTTCTTCGGAATGTCCGCCGCGACGAAGGCGAACGTTCGTACGGCCGCAGCCGCGAAGGAGTCCGGCAGCGGGAAGGCGCTGCGCATCGCGTTCTTCGGCGGCGCTGTCATGGGCCTCTCTGTAGCGGCGCTCGGGCTGCTCGGCATCGGCGCGTGGTACTTCCTGTACGGCGCGCAGGCGATCAGTGATGCCGAGTTCCTGCGCTTCGGCGAGATCATCAGCGGGTTCGCAATGGGAGCGAGCTCGATCGCGCTGTTCGCCCGGGTGGGTGGCGGCATTTACACGAAGGCTGCCGACGTCGGCGCCGACCTGGTCGGCAAGGTCGAGGCGGGGATTCCGGAGGACGATCCGCGCAACCCCGCGACGATCGCGGACAACGTCGGCGACAACGTGGGTGACGTGGCGGGCATGGGCGCCGACATCTTCGAGAGCTATGTCGGCTCGGTGATCGCCACGATCGCGATCGCGGCCACGAGCCCGTTCTACGCTGCCAACCGCGTCGAAGCGGTTGCACTGCCGATTCTGACGATTGTCGTCGGCCTCATCGCATCGCTGGTCGGCATCGGCCTGATGCGTTCGCTCGAGAAGTTCAGCCCCGCATCCGCTCTGCGTAATGTCACGTTCATCGCGGCGGGTCTCTTCCTGCTCGCGATGTACTTCATCGTGCAGGCACTGGGCTTCCAGATCTTCGATCCCGAAGCAGGCCGCGCATACTCGGCGAGCGGTCCGTTCTGGGCACTCGTTGCAGGGTCGCTGGCCGGGATCCTGATCGGCCTCGTCACCGAGTACTACACCGCCGCGAAGCCCGTGCGCCGCATTGCGGAAGCGAGTGAGACGGGGTCTGCCACGAACATCATTCACGGCCTCGCCGTCGGTATGGAATCCGTTGCGATCCCGGTGCTGCTGATCGCGCTCGGAATCTTCGTCGCCCACGCGTTCGCCGGCCTCTACGGCATCGGCATCGCGGGGGTCGGCATGCTCGCGACGGTCGGTGTCACGATGTCGGTGGACGCATACGGCCCGATCGCCGAC
>DATABQ010000377.1:0-4357 GCA_036259495.1 Longimicrobiales bacterium
GCCGGAATGTGTGGCGGAATATCTGGCGGAGTGTGTGGCGGGAATGTTGGCGGGAATGTTGGCGGGAGTGTTGGCGGGACTCTGAGCCGTTTCGCGCGGGTGGGAGCGCCGCTGACGGAACGGGTGGACGGCTGCCGCCGGGGGCGTTGCGGCAGTGCGTGGAACAGAGTGGACGACGGCCGCCGGTGGGCGTTGCGGCAGTGCGTGGAACAGAGTGGACGGCTGCCGCCGGTGGGCATTGCGGCAGTGCGTCGGCAATCTTCCATCAGGCGCGCTGGAGGAGCGTTGATGGAGGATTCACCGTCAATGGCACGGCAAACCATCCATAGAGGTGGCGATGAGCGGCGCCGCTGGAGGATCCACCGTCAAAAGCTCGGTCAATCCTCCAAACGGCCGGTTCTCGCCTGCGTGTTGGAAGGTTCGCGATGTAAGGGTGCCGCGAGCCGCCGCCGCCCCGGCTGATGCCGCCTGCGCGTCGAGGTGGGCGGCCGCGCCGTCGGCCGCTACGTCGCTTGCAGACCGATGCGCAACCACGCGCAACCACGCGCAACCACGCGCAACCACGCGCAACCACGCGCAACGAGGCTCGCAGCTTGCATACCTTGACTCTCTCACGCGCGTGGGGGATTATGCGCCAGCGGCGGAGAGGCTCGATACATACCGCCGCACACTCGTTCAAGGAGATGTAAGGTGAAGGGACAGGTGGGACGGAGCGGACTGTTTGCTGCGGCTGCAGTGTTGTTTCTGTCAGCGTGTGGTGGTGGGGACACGGGCGAGCAGACAGTGCCGCCCGATGACGCGGAGACCGGCGCGCCGGAAGCTCCCGCGGAGCAGCCCTCGCAATCGACAGTCGGAGCGAACGTGGAGCTGCCGGAGGGTGTGACGCGGGAGATGGTCGCACAGGGCGAGCAGATCTTCAATCAGCAGATATGCTTCAGCTGCCATGGCGTCAGTGGCGCCGGCAGCCCTCTCGGGCCGGTGCTCGCGGATGAGGAGTGGCTGAACACGGACGGCTCGTACGATGGCATAATGAACATCGTCCGGACGGGCGTGCCGGAGCCGGTAGAGCACCCGGGTCCGATGCCGGCGATGGGCGGCATTCAGCTGAGCGATGAGCAGATCCGACAGGTGTCTGCGTACGTGTACGCAATCAGCCACGGCGGCTGACTTGAAGCTGTGCAGGACCTGCAGAGCGCCGGCTCGCCGCATCGCGCGGGCCGGCGCCCTCGCCATCCTGGTCGCGGCGTGTGATGAGGTGCCGGGCGCCGGACCTCCCGTGCTGGAGCTGGCGAACGATACGATCACTCTCCAGGAGGGCGCATCCATCGTCGATGTGACGGTGCAGCGCACCGCCGAGAGTGACTTCGACCCGGCAGCAGTGGAGGCGCAGACGGGAGATGTCGTGCGCTTCGTCGCGGGTGACAACGGCAGCCACGCGATCGTGTTCGAGAGTCGCGCGCTGCAGCCGGATGTCCGCGAGTATATCGAGCGCACGGGGCAGATGCGGAGTCCGCCGCTGCTGACGAACGAATCGTCCTGGGTGGTGACGCTGGAGGGTGCGCCGGCAGGCGAATATCCGTTCCGCTGCTCGACGCATGGGCAGCGTGGGCTCCTCTCCGTCTCCGCTCCCTGACTGGCCGCAGCACTCTGCCGCGCCTATACTCCGCCATGTCGAAGATCGCGATCATCCCCGGTGACGGGATCGGCATCGATGTCACGCGCGAGGCCGTGAAGGTGCTCGACACCGTGCGCGACGCGGCCGGTATTCCGCTCGATCTGGTCGAGTGGAACCTGGGTGCGCAGCGTTATCTCGATACCGGCGTAACGATCACGCCGGCGGAGATGTCGGAGCTCGGCAGCGACTACGATGCCATCTTCCTGGGCGCCATGGGCGATGCGCGCGTGCCGGACAACGTACATGCGCGCGATATCCTGCTCGGCATGCGTTTTCAGCTCGACCTGTACATCAACCTGCGGCCGATCCGTCTGTTCGATGCGGGCATGTCGCCGCTGCGCGATGTGCGCGCCGAGGATGTCGACATGGTCATCTTCCGCGAGAACACGGAAGGCGTGTACGTCGGCATGGGCGGTACGTTCAAGAAGGGGACGGCCGACGAGATCGCGATCGAGGAGGACGTCAACACGCGCAAGGGCGTGGAGCGCATCATCCGTGCTGCGTTCGAGTACGCCCGCGCGAATGGCCGAAAGGTCACCCTGTCAGACAAGGCGAATGCGATGCCGCACGCGGGCGGACTGTACCGCCGTGTGTTCGCGGAAGTCGGTGCGGAGTTCGGCGATGTCGAGAGGAATGCGGTTTATGCGGATGCACTCGCGCTCGATCTCGTGCTGCATCCCGCGCGCTACCAGGTGATCGTCGCGCCGAATCTGTTCGGCGATATTCTGAGCGATCTGGCGGCCGCACTGGTCGGAGGGCTGGGTCTCGCGCCGTCGGCCAGTCTGCATCCGGGGCGCGTCGGCCTGTTCGAACCGGTGCACGGCTCCGCACCGGACCTGGCGGGTACGAACCGCGCGAACCCGCTCGCCGCGATCATGACAGCGGCGCTGATGCTCCGGCATCTCGGACATGAAGCGGTCGCCGATGCGGTGGAAGCGAGCGTGCAGCGCGCAGTGAGCAGCGGCCGTACGACACCTGACCTGGGCGGCACGCTGGGCACCGACGAAGTCGGAGACTGGGTATGCCGCGACCTGAAGCAAGCAGGAGTGTGATGGCGGACGACACACAGCTGAGGCGTCCCCTGGGCGCGATACTGCTCGAGTCCGGGCGCATCACGCAGGCCGACGTCGAGCGGGTGCTGGAGCATCAGCGCACACACGGCGGATATTTCGGGCAGGGGCTCGTGTCGCTCGGCATCCTGTCGCGTGAGGAAGCGGACTGGGCGCTCGCGAACCACTTCGACCTGCCGTTCATCTTCCCGCACGCCGACGCAGTCGATCGCGACGTGGCCCAACTGGTGCCGGCGGACTGGGCACTCGCGCACATGGCAGTGCCGATCGTTCGCGCCGGTCGTCTCGTGACTGTGGTGGTCGCGGAGCCGCTCACGAGCGAAGTCACCGAGGAGCTGCGCAAGCGCACCGGCCTACAGGTGGAGATGGCGCTCGCATCCGCCACGCGGATCCGCGAGCTGATCCACGCCATTTACGATACGCGCGATGACGCGCTGACGGTGCGCGAGCGTGAGCTGGCGGCCGAGGACTTCGTTGCGCGTGCGCTGTCGTACGGAGCGGAACGGTTCGGTGTCTCGATTCGCAACGCGAAAGCGACCGGCTGGTGGCGGGCTCGTGGCCGCACGCATCGCGCACCGCTCGCCGACGGCTGGGAGACGGCGCTGGATGCCGGTATCGACCCGGCTCCGGTTGCACGCGTGCGCGCCGAGCAGGATGGGCATGTTCAGTGGGAGGCGGAGATCGAATACGCCGGGCTGATGCTGCCGCTCGAGGCGCAGGCGCTCGTCGGCGCGGGCGGGGTCGAGCTGATGTTCACGCCCCTCCAGAATGCGCCGCTGGCACCCGCGGCCGCCGAGCTCGTGCTGCCGACGACGCTGATGACGGAGCTGCGTCTGCTGTGGCGCAGCGGTGCGGCACGCATCGCCGTACATGCGGAGCGGCCGGAGACAGCGCGTGCGCTGCTGCCGCTGATCCCGTCGATCGCTGTCGGCGAGCACGTGCGGGCGCTGCACGTCAACACGACCGGAGAAGGAGGTTCGGTGTATACGCTGCGGGCGGGGCAGAACGATTCGTTCGCCGAGACCGTGGCGATGTACGAGCTCGATGCGATCACCATCGATCTCCCGGCCGAGGGTTACCCGCTGCACGGGCTGCTCAGAGCAGCCCCGCTCGCGCTCATCCTGCTGCACCAGCCGCTGGATGAGACCCCGACACAGGACTGGGGCGTCAACTGGCTGCTGAACATTGCGGGTGAGCCCGGCGGGTTCACCTGGCAGCTGCGCGCGCTTCACCGCTGAACCAGGAGTTATGGCTCAGATAGATCAGTTCCTGCGCCTGATGGTGCAGCAGAAGGGCTCCGACCTGCACCTGACGGTTGGATCCCCGCCCATCATGCGGCAGCACGGTGAGCTCACGCGCGTCAAGTTTCGAGACCTCACGCCCGCCGACATGCAGGCGCTGCTGTACGAGATCATGTCGCCCCCGCAGAAGGCCGAGTTCGAGCAGTCGAGCGACATAGACTTCGCGTACGAGGTTGCCGATGTCGCGCGATTCCGCGTGAACGTCTTCCGTCAGCGGAAGGGCATGGGCTGCGTCATGCGGACCATTCCCAGCACGGTCCTCTCCGCCGACGAGCTCAACCTGCCGGAGGGCGTCCGCCGCTTCTGCAAGC
>DATABQ010000378.1:0-3307 GCA_036259495.1 Longimicrobiales bacterium
GCCGGATCAGCTCACGCTTGCGGTACTGCGTCGTGAGCGCAGCGCGATAGTCGGCCAGCGTCCGGCCGCTGTTGCGAAGCTCCCGCTCGAGCGCAACCGCGCCGCCGAGCTGCTGCTGGTCCTGATCGATCTGGGCCTGTACCGCCCGCGCGATCTGATCTTCCGGCACGATCAGCGTCGTGTCCCGGAGCGCCTCCTGCAGCACGAGCATCTCGGCAATGAGATCCTCGCGGACGATGTCCTCCAGCTGCTCGTATTCCGGCGTGCCGGCAGCGGGCGGTTGCTGCCGCGCCTGTGCGGCGCGTGCGATGATGGCCTCCTGAATGTCGAAGTTCAGGATCGCGCTGTCACCCACAACGGCGACGACATGGCCCACGCGGTCGACCCGCTGTTCCGGCTGCTGGGCAGTGAGCGGCGCTGCGGCGATGAACAGGGCACCGGCAAGGAAGAGCTTTCGCGTCATGATACCTTCAGGAATGAGTCGGGCCGGCGCAGGAGCGCCGGCCCGTGTTTATATCCCCTCGCAGGACACGTGTTCCTGCGGACTTACGGCGTTCACGCTGCTCAGCTGCCGCTATCCGGCGCGGATCCCGGCGGCGGCTGCTGCGGCTGTGGCTGTGGCTGCTGTGGTACGCCCTGCGGCTGTGGCATGCCCTGCGGCATCGGCGCACCCTGCGGCTGCGCGGGTCGCTGCTCCTGAACCTGCGCGACGACCACCGGGATCGCCCGCTCGAAGATCTCGGCACCATACTTCTCGCGGAGCAGGAAGCTCGCCGAGCCGATCTGGACCACGTTGCGCTCACCGGAAATGATGCCGTTCAGCAGCGCCAGCACCTGCTGCTGCGTGGTCTGCGTACCGTCAGGACCCTGCGCGCCGGCGTTCAGCAGCCCGGCTTCACCAGCAGCGGCCTGCAGCTGCCGGCGCAGCGCCATGCGGGCCGAATCCTGCTCTGCCGGAGGTGCCGCGATGCCCAGGCGAGTGGCTTCGTCGATCAGGATCTCGTCGCGTGCAAGCAGACGCAGCCAGTCACGGAGCTGATCGTCGCTCGCCCCGGCCACCGAGCCGCGGTCCTGCGGCGGGCGCTGCTGCATGAGTGCGAGATACTCGCCGGCCGTCAGCGCGCCGCCGGTGTACGTCACCATTGCGCGCTCTGCCTGACGGTTGTTGAGCTGTGTTCCAGGCTTCCGGGCCAGGTCGCGCGCGACGTCCACTGCGCCTTCCTCCACCTCGAGCCTGCGGCCTTCCGTCAGCTGTGTCAGATACGCGTCTTCCTTCTCCGCGTACCGGGCCTGGATCATCTGCTGTCGGAACTCTTCCTTCATCGGCTCGAACTCGGGCAGACGCTTGTCCTCGACCTTGATGATGTGGATGCCGAACGGCGTCTCCACCAGATCGCTGATCTCACCCGCGTTCAGCGCGAACGCCGCCTCGGAGAACGGCTGCACCATCTCGTCAGGGCCGAAATAGCCGAGGTCTCCACCGCGCTCGGCGGCATTCGGCTCCTCGCTGTACTGCGCAGCCAGCTGGGCGAAATCCGCTCCTGCGCGCGCTTCCGCGAGCACGCGCCGCGCGCGCTGCATCACACTGTCCCGTACGGCCGGAGAGGCATCCGGCGGCACCTGAAAGAGAATGTGACGCGCGCTTACTTCCGCGTTCGGCTGATGCTGCTCGAAGAGCTGCCGCAGTTCTTCATCGGTGATCATCGTATCGACGCTGATCACACTGTCGCGCAGCTGATAGACGAGCTGCTGATTGAAGAACGGTACGATGATGGGGTCGAGGTCCAGGTGCTGGAACGTCGAATCCTCCGCCGCCGCACGCGCCAGCAGCGTGTAATCGACCCAGAGGTTTGCCACAGCATCGACGACCTCCGGCTGAACCGGAAGCCGCGTCGCCGGAGCGAGCATGCTGGTGACCTGCTCGACCGACAGCTCGTGGCCGGCAGCCCGGGCGAGCACGTCCGTATGCGACGTCATCGCCTGCCCGAATCCATCGCAGGCGGTAAGTGTGAGCGCGCTGGCAACCGCAGCGAGCGCTACGACTCTCGTCATCAAGATCTCCTTAAGTCCGGGCCCGACAAAGACCGTGAAACATAGCGACGGGCGCAGAGGGCGGCAACACGAGGTCAGCCCTTTGAGCTCCAAACCCGTCGGGGTTCCAACCCGATGTTCGCGTGCGGGCGCGGCTGTTCGCTTTCGGCTCCGGTCCGGACGGCGGGAGAAGCAAGGCGGGAGAAGCAAGGCGGGAGAAGCAAGGCGGAAGATGAACGGCGGGTGATACGGGTGCTATCCTGCGATCAGGCGTTCCAGTCCGGTTGCGATCATTTCGTCGATCGGGACGGCCCCGGCTCGGCGGAAGATGATCGAGAGCGGGTTCGGACGTCGTATTTCGACTTCCACCTGCTGATCGCGGAACGCCTTCTGGAGGTCGGTCATGCGGGGGCTGGCGCCGGCGGCGAACGTGACGCGGGCGGCGTCGGCCTGCACAACGATCCTGTCGACACCGATGGCGGTGCCGATCAGGCGCAGGCGCGCGGCGCTGAGCAGCCGTTCGACCTCGGGCGGCAGCGGGCCGTAGCGGTCGCGCAACTCGGCGTGCAGTGCAGTCACTTCCGCCGGAGTCTCGATGCGGGAGAGGCGTCGATAGAGGTGCAGCTTCTGGGCGGCGTCGGTTATGTACTCGTCGGGCAGATACGCGGCGCCTTCGAGCGTTACGTCGGTCGGCTCGCGTGCCGCGCTGACATCGCCCTTCATCCGCTTGATCGTGTCCTCGAGCAGGCGCGTGTACGTGTCGAGCCCGACGGCCGTGACGAAGCCGCTCTGCTCGGCGCCGAGCAGGTTGCCGGCGCCGCGCAGCTCGAGGTCCTTCATTGCGATGTGGTAGCCGCTCCCGAGCTCCGTGTAGTGCTCGAGGATGCGCAGCCGCTTCTCCGCATCCTCGTTGACGCCTTCGGGAACGAGCAGGTAACAGTACGCGCGGTGGTGCGAGCGACCGACGCGGCCGCGGATCTGATAGAGCTGCGCGAGGCCGAAGTAGTCGGCGCGATCGACGATGAGGGTGTTCGCCGTCGGCACATCGAGACCGTTCTCGATGATGGATGTCGTGAGCAGGATGTTCGCTTCGCCGTCGAGGAACTCGCGCATCGCATGATCCAGCTCCGCGGGCGGCATCTGCCCGTGCGCGATGGCAATCTTCGCGTCCGGAACCAGCCGCTTGAGCTGTTCGGCAATGATGCCGAGCGACTGCACGCGGTTGTGGACGAAGAACACCTGCCCGCCGCGGTCGAGCTCGCGGCGGAGTGCATCC
>DATABQ010000379.1:0-6122 GCA_036259495.1 Longimicrobiales bacterium
GCGAGATCACCGAGACGGGCGTGCGATGGGCGGACGGAACGGCACTGCCGGCGGACGTCATCCTCTGGTGCACCGGCTTTCGCAGCGGACTCGATCATCTCGCGCCACTCATGCTGCGCGAGACGGATGGCGGCATTGTCATGACGGGACGGCTGGCCACGCAGACGGCGAAGAATCCGCGCGTCCATCTCGTCGGCTACGGTCCATCCGCGTCGACGATCGGCGCGAACCGCGCGGGCGGCGCCGCCGCGACCGAGTTGATGGCGACGCTCGGCCTGCGATGATATCGCGTGCCGGCGTCTAGCTGCCCGGCCGGCGTGCGAGGGCCTGCGCGATGCTGACCAGCAGTGCCTCCGGCGTCCCGGTAAGCTGACGCCAGGTCACGCGCATCACGCGCAGCCCGGCCGCAGTGAGCACTGCGTCGCGGCGGCGGTCGCGCTCGAAAGAATCTCGCGAGCCGTGGAACGCGAATCCGTCGATCTCGACAACGAGTCGCTCTGTCCGCCAAAGGGCGCACCTCACCTCGAACTTCGCAGAACGCTACCCGGATCCCTGGCAGCCCGGACAGTAATAGGTGCTCCGATTCATGTCGCCCTGCATGAACCGCTCGATCGGCCTGCCGCAGTCCAGGCACGGCTTCCCGTTCCGCATGTAGACCCACAGGCGCTGCGATGACGGCGTCGGCCGGCGACGAAGCGGGACCGCGGTGCGGCGACGCGTCAGCAGGTTCAGCCGCATGAGGTGCGCGGCGCGTTCGAACAGCTCCGCGACCTTCAGCTCCGGAAGGTCGCGCATGCGTGTGCGCGGGTGCACGCGGCACTCGAACAATACTTCGCTCTTGTAGACGTTGCCGATGCCGGCGGCGACGCGCTGATCCATGAGCAGGTCGCCGATCTCGCGGCTCGCATACCCAGGCATGCGTGCGCGGCGCACAGCTTCCGCGATGTCGGGCGGATCGGCGAGGAGGTCGGGACCGAGACGGGCGAGACGCGGGTTGCTACGTAACGCTTCCTCGCGCATCAGCTCCGCGGTGAACGCGCCTTCGCAGATGTACGCCGTCTCATCCACCACCAGCATTACCGTGACGTTACGGGGAACTCGCTCGCGGATGTGCCGCCGGAGCCAGCGGCCCTTCATGCCGAGGTGCACACGCAGCACCCAACCGCCCGCGATGTGCACGAGCAGGTGCTTGCCGCGCGCCTCGATGAGGTCGATCGTGCGTCCTTCCAGCTCCTTGATGTCGCCGCGGTCGCGGACGAAGAAGCGGACGAGCGTTCTGCCGCGGAGCTCGGCATCGAGCACGCGCGCGTTCCGATGTACGGTATCGCCTTCGGGCATGTCGCTAGTGCAGGTCGCTAAGGCAAGTCGCCAGGGTATGCGCTAAACGCGGAGCCGCATGAAGCGGTAGTCGGACTCGAAGCCGGCGGCGCGAAGGAGTGGTCTGAGCGGTGAGTCGAGCGCAGACGTGCCGTCGATCTGCTCGATGTTCAGCATGCGCGCTGAACGTGCACGTGCAACCGTGCGGAGTGCAGGGAGCGCGCGCGTGATGTTCTGCTCCGTCGCATCGGCGAATGTGCGCAGGCGCCGGCCGTCGCGGTTCAGGTAGAGCACCGGGATGCCGTCGACGAGTACCACCGTTACACCAGCCGCCCGTCGCGCCCCGCTCGTCCCCTCATCGGCCGTGAGCGCCGGCCATGGCAGCAGCCAGCCGTAGGGGTTCGCCGGGTCGGTGGCGGCGAGTGCGACGGCCGTGCCTTCCGGCGCTGCATCGCGCTCGCGGCGCAGCCGGTCGACAATGCCGGGCCAGGCAAACTGTGAGCCGCCGAGTCCCTCGACGAAATAGCCGCGCCTCAGCTTGCCGGCGTCTTCCATCGAACGCAGCACGTTGTAGACGCTGCCGAATCCGCCGCCCAGCGCTTCTACCTGCGCCGTCTCGCGTGCGACGATGCCGTGGCGGTCGAGCAGCGTCGCAGCCCACGCATGCGCGCGCTCCGTCGACGTGATGGTGTCGTGCACGAGATCACGCACCAGAGACCAGCGCCCGCCGACCACGGGGCCACCGCCGCCGCCAGCGCCTGTGCCGCGCCACCACCCGCGCGGCAGCCGGCGCCGCTGTGCGCTTTCGCTGCGCTCTCCCGGTATGCCGAGCGGGCGCGGCCGCTGCGCACGTCGCGATGTACGGCGCCTGCGCACGCCGAGCGAGCTCAGCGCGGCGAATGTATCGTTCGTGATGAGACCCGCCCACACGAGGTCCCAGACTGCATCGAGAACGGCGTCCGCATCGTGCGCGGGCAGTGCTGCGACCAACTCTGCATGAAAGGACGCGCCGCGCTGCGCGAGCCGGTCGAGTATCGTGCGATGCCGTTCATCGAAATCATCGATACGCGCGATGGCTTCGTCCTCGTCGGCAGGAATGAGCAGCCGGTCCACACGATCGCGCCGGTACAGGACGATACGTCCGTCGTCGCCGCGCAGTGGTGAGTGCCCGGTCCACACGAGCCACCCCATCGCGCCGAGCTCATCGAGCTGCTCCGGCCTGAAATTCCGCATGCGCGCGGGCAGGATCATGCGCACGAGATCACGGTAGCTGAGCGGGATGCCCTCGAGCTGCGTGATCGCTTCCTCGATGCGCTCGTAAGGGTCGGACGCAACAGTGCGATGCCATGAAGGCAGGAATCGCCCGAGCACCTCGCGCGGAACCGGTGCGACCTGTCCGCGCAGCATCGCGATCGTGCGCCGCTTGATCTGACGCAGGACATCGGGCTCGCACCACTCGCCGCCGCTGGCCCCGGGCGTGAACTCGCCATGCAGCAGTTTCCCCTCCGCCGCAAGCCGCTGGAGCAACACGTCCGCCTGTGCGGGCACGAGTGCGTACCGCGCCGCAACTGCATCGGTGGTGAACGGACCGTGCGTGCGCGCCCACCGCATCAGCAGTGCATCGACGGGCTGATCGACCGGCTCCAGGAACACCGATGCGATCCCCTGCGGCGGTGACGTGCCGAGTGCATCGCGGTACAGCGCTGCATCTTCGATTGCGATCCAGGCGTCGCGGCCGGCAACACGCACCCGTACGGCACGGCGGCTGGTCGTGAGCTCGCGCAGCATCGGGGCGAGATCGGCCGACTCGATACGCACCGCGATCTCGTCTTCCGACAGATCGCCCAGCTGGCGCAGCATGTCATGCAGATCGTCCGCGTGACGTGCGCGGCGGCCTTCGACCTTCCGCTGAAGCGCGGCTTCGACCTCCGCGATGATGTCGGCATCGAGCAGCTCGCGCAGATCCGCCTCGCCCAGCAGCTCGCGCAGCAGCTTCACATCGACCGACAGCGCCTGCGCGCGACGCTCGGCGGCGGGCGAGTCGTCCTCATACATGTACGCTGCGACATACGCGAACACGAGCGAGCGCGCGAACGGCGATGCAGACGCCGTTTCGACATCGTGGATCCGCACCTCGCCCGACTCCACCGCGCGCAGCACTTCGCGCAGCGCAGGCACGTCGAAGACATCCTGCATGCACGAGCGGAACGTCTCCACGACGATCGGGAACGATGGATACTCGAGCGCGATCTCCATCAGCTTCTGCGCACGGAGCCGCTGCGCGAACAGTGGCGTCCGCTGCCCGGGCCGGCGGCGCGGCAGCAGCAGTGCGCGTGCAGCGTTCTCGCGGAACTCCGCAGCGAAGATCGGCGAGCGCGGCAGCTCGAGCAGCAGCCGATCCTCGAGATCGTCTGAATCCGGCACGAGCAGCGATGCGTCCGGCGGCTCGTCGCCGTCTGCGATCGTGATGACTATGCCATCGTCGCTCCAGATCGCCTGCACATCGTAGCCGACGCGCTCCGATACGATCGCGCGCAGTGCGAGAGCCCACGGTGCGTGCACGCGTGCGCCGAACGGCGTCAGGATGCACACGCGCCAGTCGCCGAGCTCATCGCGGAACCGCTCGACAGTGATGTCGCGATCCGTCGGGAGAGTGCCGGCGACATCGCGCTGGTCGTCCAGGTACTCGACGAGGTTGTTCGCGGCGCGTTCGTCGAGAGCGTACTCGTCGCGCAGCACTGCGTTCGCCTGCGCGCGCGTCATGCTGGCGAGCGTGCGCGTCATGGCGCCGAGCGCGCGGCCGAGCTCGAGCGGACGACCGGGACCCTCGCCTTTCCAGAACGGCAGTCGCCCCGGCTCACCGGGCGCAGGTTCGACAACTACGCGGTTGCGATTGATGCGCTGGATACGCCAGGTCGATGCACCGAGCGTGAACGTCTGGCCGGCCGTGACCTCGTGCACCATCTCCTCGTCGAGCTCGCCGATGCGCGGACCGTCATCGCCGAGGAACACGCCGTACATGCCGCGGTCTGGGATCGTGCCGGCGTTGACTGCCGCGAGCATGCGTGCGCTGCGACGGCCCTGGAGCAGGTCGTGCTCGCGATCCCACGTGAGCCGCGGCCGGAGGTCGGCGAAATCGTGCGACGGATACAGACCTGCGAGCATGTCGAGCACGCCGCGGAGTGCATCGTCCGGGAGTGCGTGGAAGCTCGCGGAGCGACGCACGACACGCGCAAGGTCCGGGACGTGCCAGTCATCTATGCCCGTCATTGCGACGATGTGCTGCGCGAGCACGTCGAGCGGATTGCGCGGAATGCGGAGTGCCTCGATCGCGCCTTCGCGCATGCGTCGCGTGACGATCGCGGCCTCGAGCAGGTCGCCGCGATGCTTGGGGAAGATGCGGCCGATGCTCGTCTCACCCACGCCGTGCCCTGCGCGGCCGATGCGCTGGAGCCCGCGCGACACTGCGCCGGGCGATTCGACGAGAATGACGAGGTCGACGGCGCCCATGTCGATCCCGAGCTCGAGCGAGCTCGTCGCGACGATGGCCGGGAGCGTGCCTGCCTTCAGCGCTTCCTCGATGTCGCGCCGCTGCGATTGCGCAACGCTGCCGTGATGCGCGCGCACGAGGTCTTCGCCGGCCGTCTCGTTCAGCCGCTGCGCGAGCCGTTCGCACAGGCCGCGGCTGTTTACGAAGACGATCGTCGAGCGATGCGCGCGAATCAGCTCGATCAGGCGCGGATAGATCGCGGGCCAGATGCCGTACTGACGCGTCGCCTGATCGTGATCGGCCAGCATGAGCGAGCCGGAGCCCGGCTGATCGGGCGACAGCACCTCGAACCCGCCATCCTCTGTCTCGATCACAGGCCGCGTCATGTCGTCGACGGTGACGACGACCTGAAGGTCGAGCGCGGGCGGCCTGTGCGTGTCGACGATGCTGACGGGACGATCGCCGCCGAGGAAACGCGCGACTTCGCTCGCAGGACGCGCCGTCGCGGACAGTCCGATGCGCTGCGGGTCCTCATCGGCGATCGCGGAGAGCCGCTCGAGCGAGAGCGACAGATGCGATCCGCGCTTCGTCGCCGCGACCGCGTGCACCTCGTCGATGATGATCCAGCGGACCGTGCGCAGGGTCTCGCGCGCCTGCGAGCCGAGGATCAGGTAGAGCGACTCGGGCGTCGTGACCAGGATCTCCGCCGGGTCCTTCGCCTGCCGGCGGCGGTCCTGCGGCGGTGTGTCGCCGGTGCGGACGTCCACGCGCGGAAGACGGATGGATGGCGCGGCGCTCTCCGCTGAAGCGGCGCCGCCGGGTGACGCGGCGCTGCCGGACGGCGCGGCGCTCTCCGCAGACACGGCACTGCCGAATGTCGCGGCGCTATTAACCGTCGCGGCACGGCCGGACGGCGCGGTGCCAACCGGCGGGGCAGCAGGATCCTCGAGTCCGGCGGCGCGGCGAATGCCGGCGAGGGGCACGCGGAGGTTGCGGTCGATGTCGTAGGCGAGGGCCTTGAGCGGCGAGACGTAGACGACGCGGACGCCCGGCTCGGCATCGTCGGGCAGGCGCGTCAGCCGGTCGATCGCGTAGAGGAACGCGGCGAGTGTCTTGCCGCTGCCCGTCGGCGCGATCAGGAGCGTGTGGTCACCGGCGGCGATCCTGTCCCAGCCGATGCGCTGCACATCCGTGGGGCGCTCGAAGGCGCCCTCGAACCAGCGGCTCGTGATCTCTGTGAAATGCTGCACGCTGCGGATCCGGTTTTCAGGGTTCAGACACGGCCATGCTGATACCCCACCGGCGCGTGGTGAGG
>DATABQ010000380.1:0-3828 GCA_036259495.1 Longimicrobiales bacterium
AGCAGCAGCAGTGCGGCAGACTCCCACCCCGTGCCGATACGCGTCGGCGCGCCCGCACCGCTCCACTCCGCCGATGCGATGCTCACTGCGGATGCGCGACTCACGAGGCGGCCCCCGCCAGCCGCTGCACCAGCTCCTTGAACGCGTGTCCGCGCTGCTCGTAATCGCGGAACATGTCGAAGCTCGCGCATGCCGGTGAGAGCAGCACCGCGTCGCCGGGGCGCGCGAGCGCGGCCGCACGTGCCACGACATCCTCGAACGGGCCGTCCACGCGCTCGACCGGCATGTGCGCGGCGAGGTCCTGCTCGACGACGGCGGCCGCGTCGCCGTATGCGATCACGTGCTTCACGCGGCCATGCATTGAGTCGAGCAGCTTCGTGTACGGCTCACCCTTGTGCCGGCCGCCGAGCAGCAGCACGACCGGACGGTCCATACTGCGCAGTGCGACGGCGGTCGAACCGATGTTCGTCGCCTTCGAGTCGTTGACCCAGAGCACGTCGTCCGCGTCAGCGACCACTTCGAGACGGTGCTCGAGTCCGCCGAACGTGCGCAGGCCCTCTGCAACTGCTTCCGCGGTTGCGCCCGCGGACACGGCCGCAACGGCGGCCGCGAGCGCGTTCGCGCGGTTGTGCTCACCGAGCACGCGCAGCTCCGTCTGGTGGAGCAGGCGCGTCTCCGTGCGTGCGATCCGGATGCAGAGGTGGCCGTCAGTATCGATCCAGCCGCCCTCTTCACTGCTGTCGAGCAAGGTGTTGACGCGGAAGACACGACGGCTACCAACCGCCTCCCCAGGCAATGCAATTGCCGCCGCATCTTCCGCGTTCAACACCCAGATGCTCGTGCGCGTCGCGTTCGTGAACAGGCGCGCCTTGTCCGCATAGTACGCATCGACCGACGGGTACCGGTCGAGATGATCGGGCGACAGATTCGTGAGCACGCCGATGCGCGGTGCGAACGTGTCGATGTCCGCGAGCTGAAACGAGCTCGCCTCCACCACCACCCAGTCGGGCTGCTCCGGTCGCAGCGCCACGTCCGACAGCGCCGTCCCGATGTTTCCGGCAGCGGGCGCATCGAAGCCGCTCGTGACGAGCAGGTGCGCCGTCATGGCCGTTGTGGTGCTCTTGCCGTTCGTGCCCGTGATGGCGAGCACCGGCGCGCTCAACTCGCGGAACGCGAACTCGAGCTCGGAGATCCGCTGCACCCCGGAAACCGCGGGATTGCTCAGGATCGACGCGGTCGGGGGCACGCCCGGGCTCAGCACGAGGAGATCGCATGCGGCGAGCTCCGTCACCGTGTGTCCGCCTGTTTCGGCCGTGCCTCCGAGCGCGCGCACTTCTGCGGCGGCGTTCTGCACTTCGGCGGATGAACCTGCATCGGACGCGAACACGTCGTGCCCGCGCGCTCTCGCCAGCCGCGCTGCCGACCTGCCGCTCCGTGCCAGTCCAATGATGCCGATACGCATTCGCTACCTGATCTTCAGTGTGCTGAACGCGATCAGGCTGAACAGCAGCCCGAGGATCCAGAACCGCACGATGATCTTGCTCTCCGCCCAGCCCGCCTTCTCGAAATGGTGATGGAGCGGTGACATCAGCAGCAGCCGCTCGCCGCGGCCGCGCGTACGCACCGTGTACTTGAACCACGTCACCTGCGCCATCACCGACATGGCCTCGAGCACGAACACGCCGCCGATGATGACGAGCAGGAACTCAGCCTTCAGCATGATCGCAACAGCGCCCAGCGCACCGCCGAGCGCCAGCGAGCCCGTGTCACCCATGAAGACTTCGGCGGGGTGCGCGTTGAACCACAGGAAGCCGAGCACAGCGCCGGCAAGCGCAAAGCAGAAGATGCTCAGCTCTCCGGCACCGGGCATGTAGAACAGTCCCAGGTAGCGCGACGTGTCGACGCGGCCGATCAGGTACGCGAAGATGCCGAACGCTCCCGCTGCGATCCCGGTGAGTCCGCCGGCGAGCCCATCCAGTCCGTCGGTCAGGTTCACCGCGTTGGACGCGCCGGCGAGCACGAACATCACCCAGGGCACGAACAGGATCGGCGCCATCGCAATGTGCCATTCCGCGAAGAACGGCAGGCTCGTCCAGGTGGCCGATACGTCGCTCAGCGGATAGATCAGCATCGCGATTCCCATGAGGAACCCGAGGACGGCCTGTCCGACGAGCTTGTACTTGCCCACCAGCCCTTCCGTCCTGCGCCGCACCACCTTCAGGTAGTCGTCGAGGAACCCGAGCGACCCGAGCCACACCAGGACCAGCATCCCGATCACCACGAAGCCCTCTGTGAGTCGCGCCCACAGCAGGGTCGAGATCAGCGTCGAAAGGATGATGAGCGCACCGCCCATCGTGGGGGTGCCGGCCTTCGACAGGTGCGACTGCGGCCCTTCCTGCCGCACCACCTGCCCGACGCGCAGGTGGCGCAGCCACCTGATCACGCGCGGACCGAGGGCGAGCGAGATGAACAGCGCGGTCGCCATCCCGCCGGCTGCGCGGAACGTCACGTACCCGAACAGATTGAACAGGATGAATCCTGTCCGATCGTAGAGGGGCCACAGCAGGTGGTAGAGCATCAGTCCTCGCCCCGATCGGGAGTGTCTGCACTGGCGCTGGCGTTCACGCCGGAATGACTCTGGGGGCGCTCCGCCGGACGCGCGTCATCACGCGAACCGGTGGTCGAATCGATCGCCCGCGACCCGAAGGCCTCCCCGTGCGGGTGGAGCGACCCCCATTTATTCTCGAGACGCGGCAGCAGCCGCTCGAGAGCGACGCCTCGCGATCCCTTCAGCAGCACCACTTCGCTTCCCTGCAGCACCTTGTCGAGCGGTCCCCAGGCTTCCATCGCATCGCGCATGGTGATGAGTCGCGACCCGAGCGCGTCGGCGTGCGACGCGAACGCGTCCGCGAACTCGCCCGTCGCGACGATGACATCGAGATCCAGCCCGGCTACTTCCGCGGCGATTTCGCGGTGAATCGTGGCACTGCCCTGCCCCAGCTCGAGCATGCTGCCGAGCACCGCAACACGACCGCCGCGGCGCGGCATGGATGCAAGCAGGTCCACCGCCGCCGTCACGCTCGCGGGATTCGCGTTGTAGCAGTCCGCGATCACGACCATGTCGCCGATGCGGTGGAACTCCGTCCGCATCTTCGGCGGCGCGAGCGACTCGATGCCGGCGACCGCATCCGCGTCGGATACACCCAGGCTCCGTGCGATCCCCAGCGCGACGAGCGCGTTGCGCGCGTTGTGACGGCCGCGCAGCTCCAGTGCGACATCGCTCCCCGCCCAGCGGAAGCGCACGCGGCCTTCCTCGTCGAGCTGCACGTCCGTGCCGCGCAGATCCGAATCCGCGACATCCGTCAGACCGGCCACCTGCACCGTCGGGTGGAGGCGCCGTGCACGTTTTGCAAGCATTGGCGGATCATCCGCCACCACGACCGTTCCCTCCAGAGGAACCCACGGCAGAACGGCCGTTTCCTCGCGGAGTACACCCTCGAGATCACCCAGACCCTCCAGGTGCTCCGCCGCTATGCCGGTGATCACCGCCATGTCCGGCTCGACGATCGCCGCCAATTGCGCAATCTCACCCGGCGAGTTCGTGCCGATCTCCGCGATCACGACCTCAGCATCCTCCGGCGTCGCCAGCAGCGTCAGGGGCGCACCGATCAGATTGTTGAAGTTGCCGCCGGTCGCGTGCACGCGGTACTTCGGCGCCAGTGCCGCTCGGAGCAGCTCCTTCGTCGTGGTCTTGCCGTTGGAGCCCGCAACTGCACAGACCCGCGCCTGCAGCTGCCGCCGCCGACACCGCGCGAGGCGGCCGAGTGC
>DATABQ010000381.1:0-1796 GCA_036259495.1 Longimicrobiales bacterium
GCCGTTCGAAGCATCAGACCGCAACGGTGCGCAGCCGGTGGCTCTGATCAACCGCGCCGCCGCGGAGCGTTTCTGGCCAGGCGAGGATCCGATCGGCAGCCAGATCGATGTCGGCATCACGCTCGGCTTCGAGGAGCAGCCGCGCACCATCGTCGGCATCACGTCCGATATACGCGCCATATCGCTTACGGAGCCTGCGGAGCCGGAAGTGATGATACCGTACGAGCAGGCCGGCTCCGGTTCGGCGACGCTACTGCTGCGGACTGACGATGCACCCGCTGCACTTGCCGCAGCGCGCACGCAGCTGAAGGCGCTCGATCCGAATCTGCCCATGATCCGCCCCGGCTCGGTCGCGGAGCTGATCTCTGCACAGACGGCAGCAACGCGGTTCTATCTGACGCTGCTCGGTGTGTTCGCCGCGCTCGCGGTCATCCTTGCGGCGGTAGGTGTATACGGCGTCGTCGCATACATCGTCGAGCGCCGCTCGGGCGAGATCGGCGTGCGCATGGCGCTCGGCGCACGCATACACGAGGTGTTTCGCCTGATCGTCTGGCAGGGTGTGCGCCCGGCGCTGATCGGCCTCACGCTCGGCGTCCTCGCCGCAATCGCGGCCGGTCGTATAATTGCAGGACTCCTGTTCGGCGTACAGCCGAATGACCCGCTCACGCTGGCAGCAGTGACCGTGCTGCTGCTCGGTATCGTCGTCGTGGCTTGCATCGTTCCGGCCGGCAGGGCCGCCAGGATACCGCCCGCGTCATCGCTGCGAGGCGGTTAGCCCAGGGGTTCCCATGAGACGGCAGACTCCCATCCCGTTGGTGATTGTCGCAGTCGCTCTACTGCCGACGCTCGCGCTGGACGGGTCGGCTAGTGCGCAGCAGGCCACGATCAGGGGCGTCGTACAGGAGCGTACCGACGGTTCCCCGATCGCCGAGGCTTCTGTCCGCCTCGGTGACGGGCTGCGGGCGGTCACTGGCGCCGACGGTGGATTCGTGCTCGAGCGCGTCGATCCGGGTCCTTACACGATCCAAATCGATGCGCTCGGCTACGTTTCGCGGCGTGTCGACGTTGTCATACGCGGAGACACCACGCTGGTCATCCGGCTGGAGGTGGATCCGATCCGCATCGATCAGATCGAAGCACGCCTCGTCACGATCCGTGGAACGCTGCACGACGCCACTACCGGCGAACGACTTCAATCAGGCCAGGTGCGGATCGAACCCGGCGGTGAAACCGCTTCGGCGAGCTACCGCGGTTTCCGTATACAGGGTGTCCCGTCGGGCCCGGTTCGGGTGGTCGTGCGTGCCCTCGAATACCTGCCGGCGGTCTTCGAGTTCGACGCGGAGCGTGATACGACTCTGCGCGTCGACATGCGAGTCGATTCGGTAGGCATCAAGCTGCTCCTCCAGCAGGTGGACCGTCTCGCACAGCGGGCGGAGGCGGAGCCCTACAGCGTGCGCGAGCTCGACCGCGACGACATTAGCCATTCCGGCGCACCCACTATCGGAGACTTTATCACGCGCCAGCTTCCGAGCTGGAGGGGGCGACCACCAATGGTGCTCAGTCGGCAGCGCCGTGCCCAGGCGGGGCGATCGCCACTCCAGCGCAGAGCGTCCAGCGGGCCTGCGTGTGTGACGTACGACGACGTGCCGGTCGAACTGGACGTACTGGAGGGAATTCCTTCCGACCTCGTCGAGCGCGTGGAGATCTTCGGCTATGGTGGCCGCATGGTCCGCGTATACAGCAAGCGCTACGTTGCGAGCCTGATGGGGCAGGAGAAGCTGCCAAGGATCATTTTC
>DATABQ010000382.1:0-2917 GCA_036259495.1 Longimicrobiales bacterium
CTGCATTCGGGAATCGCCGGCACGGCCGACGTCATCCTGATGCCGGAGATCCCCTACGACATCGATCGCGTCATCGAAAAGGTCAATGCCAGGTACAGGAGCGGCCGCAACTTCGCTATCATCGTGGCTGCGGAGGGCGCGCTCCCGGTCGGTGGCGGCGAGGTGCTCGTGGAAGGCGCAACACCTGGCGCCGCAAAGAGATACGGCGGCATCGCCGAGCAGCTCGGCCGTCAGATCGCCGAACGTACCACCCACGAGGTGCGGACGCTCGTGCTCGGACATCTCCAGCGCGGCGGTACGCCCACCACGTACGACCGCCTGGTAGCCCTGCGCTTCGGTGCGGCTGCCGTGCGCTGCGTCGAGGAGCGGAAGTTCGGGACGATGGTGGCTCTCGATCCGCCCGACATCAAGGCTGTGCCCATCGAAGACGCCGTGCGTCAGATCAAGACCGTACCCATACAATCCGACACCGTGCAGACAGCACGTGACATCGGGATCTCGTTCGGCGACTGAACTTCTCAGAACACTCCCTGGAGGAACAACGTGATGAAGCGCTGGTGCGTATCGCTCGTGCTGCTGCAGGCGCTGCTCGTTTCGCCCGCTGCGGCACAGTCCTTCGACCTGACGGTGCCGAACATCATGCGCGGCCCCGAGCTCGTTGGTGAGGCCCCCTCCGGCGTGCGCTGGACCGATGACAGCCGCTGGATCTTCTTCCGCTGGAAGCCCGGCGGCGCGCCGTGGCACGAGTCGACATCGCTCTACCGCGTGCGCTCAGACGGCGGCGAGCCCGAGCGTCTCGACGATGCGGCCGCGGACTCGCTCGGCGTGCTGACCGCCTCCGGCGACATCTCACCGGACGCTCGTCATCGTGTCGTGAGCTACCAGGGCGATCTGTATCTGATCGACCGGCGCAGCCTCGACGTGCGACAGCTGACGGACACGCGCACGAATCATTCGTCTCCGATCTTCTCCGCGGACGGACGCACCATCTACTACATCAACGATGACAATGTCTTCGCTCGCTCCGTCGAGGATGGCACGCTGCGACAGGTGACCGACCTGCGGAGCGGGCCCGCGCCGTCGGAGCCGAAGCCGGCCACCGGCCAGCGCGGCTTTCTCGAGCAGCAGCAGCGTGACCTGTTCGAGCACATCCGCCTCCAGGTGCAGCAGCGGGAAGAGAATCGGGAACGGACGCGTGCGCGCGAGGAGCGTGAGCGACTGAAGCCGGCCTACCTCGATCGCAACGAGCGCATCACCTCGGTCGAAGTGGAGCCCGGCGGACGTTACGCGGTCGTTTCGACCACCACCACCGGCCCGTCCGATGCGCAGCGCACGTCGATCCCCTACTGGGTGACCGAATCCGGATACACGGAGCCGCGTGAGTTCCGCACGAAGGTCGGCGATGAGCAGAACGACGGCGGTCGCATGGGCATTGTGTCTCTCGATGACGGTGAGATCCGGTGGCTCGATGTCGCACGCGCCACGCGTCCTGCGTCGGACACATCAGCCGCCGCGCCCGAGTTCGGCTTTACGAGGTTCGTCGCCTGGAACGATCAGGGGACGGCCGGACTGATCGCAGCGAGCAGTGCCGACTTCAAGCAGGAATGGCTGTGGTCCATGGATGCCGCGACCGGTGAGATGACGCTCCTCGCCAATGACCGCGATGAGGCATGGGTCGCGGGACCGTGCTCCTTCTGCATCGGCTGGCTGCCCGATGGCCGCGCATACTTCGTCAGCGAACGCGATGGCTTCGCGCACCTCTACACGATTGCCGCCAATGGCACCGGCCTGCAACAGCTCACGAGCGGCGAATGGGAGGTGCACAGCGTCGAGATCTCACCCGACAGGGAGCGCTTCTACCTGACCACGAACGAGGGCTCGCCGCACGAGCAGCACTTCTATCACATGAACTTCGATGGCAGCGATCGCACGCGCATCACCACGATGCCCGGCCAGCAGGATGCAACCGCGTCGCCCGACGGCTCCCGCATCGCATTCGTGCATTCCACATCGAATCAGCCGCCCGAGTTGTATGTCGCTCCAAACCGGCCCGATGCCGAGGCGCAGCGGATCACGACGTCACCCACAGCAGAGTGGAGCTCCTTCGGCTGGATCGCGCCCGACATCGTGCACGTGCCAGCGAGCGACGGCGTGCAGGTCCCCGCACGCATCTACCGGCCGCAGGACTTCGGCGTCGAGCCGAACGGCGCCGCCGTCATCTTCGTCCACGGCGCCGGTTACCTCCAGAACGTGCATAACTGGTGGTCGACCTATTATCGCGAGTACATGTTCCACCACCTGCTCGCGCAGCGCGGTTACACCGTGCTCGACATCGATTACCGCGGATCGGCAGGGTATGGCCGCGACTGGCGCACCGCCATCTATCGCCACATGGGCGGCAAGGACCTCTCCGATCAGGTCGACGGATCGCGCTATCTCCAGGAGAACTTCGGCATCGATCCGGAGCGGATCGGCATCTACGGCGGGTCGTACGGCGGATTCATCACTCTCATGGCGCTGTTCACCGAGGCCGAGAGCTTCGGCGCCGGCGCCGCACTGCGCAGCGTCACCGACTGGGCGCATTACAACCACGGCTACACCGGCCGCATCCTCAACCTGCCACAGGATGACACCCTCGCCTACCGCCGCTCGTCACCGATCTACTTCGCCGAAGGCCTCGAGGACCCGCTCCTCATCGCGCACGGCATGGTCGACACCAACGTCCACTTCAGCGATGTGGTGCGCCTCGCGCAGCGCCTGATCGAGCTCGGCAAGACCGACTGGGAGATGGCAGTATACCCCGTCGAGAGTCATGGCTTCGAGGAGCCATCGTCCTGGACCGACGAGTACCGGCGGATACTGGAGCTGTTTGACGAGAGCCTGCTGCGCTAGGAGGCGGGACTGCGGGATCGGGATG
>DATABQ010000383.1:0-7861 GCA_036259495.1 Longimicrobiales bacterium
GGGCACGTGCAGGGGCAGCCAACCTTCCTTCTCGTGAGTCACGTTCACCGTTCCGTCCGGGGGCAGGTTCGCTTCGCGGAGGCAGTGGGCAGGGCGGCGCCCCCACTGAAGTCGGACCCTGATGCTCGGCAGTTGTGCCCGTGACCGTGCCCATAAACGTGTGCGTGCGCCTTCCACATGACCGTGCACGTTCCCACGCCCATGACAACCTGACACCAGCCGTTCTCCAGCATCGCCGTCCCGCCCGTTTTCCGTTCTTCCCCTACCTGCTACATTAGCCGGTTCACAGCCAACATTGACGGGCAGGAACATGGACTACAAGCCGCAGATTATTGAGGATAAGTGGCAGCGCCGCTGGGCGGAGCAGAACGTCAATTCGCTGAGTGACGCGGAGCTCGGGAGCGCGAACCGGCCATTCTACAACCTCATGATGTTTCCGTACCCCTCCGCCGAGGGCCTGCACGTCGGCAACATGTATGCGTTCACGGGGGCGGATATCTACGGTCGCTGGAAGCGGCTGCTCGGCGAGACGGTGTTCGAGCCGATCGGTTTCGATGCGTTCGGCATCCATTCGGAGAATTTCGCGCTGAAGATCGGCACGCATCCGATGGAGCTGATCCCGAGCAACATCCGCAACTTCACGCGGCAGCTCACGCGCATCGGTGCGATGTACGACTGGAATCACATCGTCGACACGACGGATCCGTCATACTACAGGTGGACGCAGTGGCTCTTCCTCCAGCTCTACAAGGCGGGGCTCGCGGAGAAGAAGGAGGCTGCGGTCAACTGGTGTCCGTCTTGTCACACGGTGCTCGCGAACGAGCAGGTGATTGCGGGTGCGTGTGAGCGCTGCGGCACCATTGTCGAGCAGCGCAACCTGTCGCAGTGGTTCTTCACGATCACGAAGTACGCGCAGCGGCTGCTGGACAACCTGGAATGGATCGACTGGTCGGGCACGACGAAGAAGGCGCAGGAGAACTGGATCGGTCGGAGCGAGGGTGCGGAGATCTGGTTCGAGGTCGAGTCGCCGTGGGAGCCGACGGCAGGCTCCGACGCAGCGGATGCCGTTGCCGAAGCGCAGGCGCATCATCACGAGGCGGGCGAGGACGACGAGTACGAGCAGAAGCTCCAGATCTCGGTGTTCACGACGCGGCCGGACACGATTTTCGGTGCGACGTTCCTCGTGCTCGCGCCGGAGCACCCGGTCGTCGAATGGATCACCACGGACGCCCGTCGCGCGGATGTCGAGCAGTACCGCGACCGCGCGGGCGCCATGGATCTCGTGACGCGGAAGAAGACGGACAAGGAGAAGACCGGCGTCTTCACCGGCGCGTACGCGGTCAACCCTGCGACCGGTAAGCCGATCGAGATCTGGATCGCCGACTACGTACTGATGGAGTACGGCACCGGCGCGATCATGGCCGTGCCAGGTCACGACGAGCGCGATTTCGAGTTCGCGACGCAGTTCGGCCTGCCGATCGTGCGTGTGATCGCCGGCTCGGGCGACACTGCGGATTCGGCGCTCTCCGAGGCCTATGCGGACGAGGGCGTGCTCGTGAACTCCGGCGACTTCGACGGGATGGCGTCGGGCGAGGCCATCGGCGCGATCACGTCATGGCTCGCGGAGCAGGATGCGGCGGAGCCGAAGGTGAATTTCCGGCTGCACGACTGGTGCATCTCGCGACAGCGTTACTGGGGCCCGCCGATCCCGATCATCTACTGCGATGCGTGCGGCACGGTGCCGGTGCCGGAGGATCAGCTCCCGGTCGTGCTGCCGCACGTCGAGAACTACAAGCCGGACGAGAGCGGTGTGAGTCCGCTCGCGCGTGAGGAGTCGTGGTATCGCGTGAAGTGTCCGGAGTGCGGCGGCGATGCGCGGCGCGAGACGGATGTAAGCGATACGTTCCTCGACAGCGCGTGGTACTTCCTCCGCTACCCTTCCGCGAAGCGCGACGATGTGCCGTTCGATGCGGAGCTGACGAAGAAGTGGCTGCCAGTCGACATGTACATCGGCGGTGAGGAGCACGCGGTACTGCACCTGCTGTACTCGCGCTTCATCACGATGGTGCTGCACGACCTCGGCATCGTTCCGTTCGAGGAGCCGTTCGCGACGTTCCGCAAGCACGGCCTGCTGATCAAGGAAGGCTCGAAGATGTCGAAGAGCCGCGGCAACGTCGTGATTCCGGACCAGTACATCGAGGAGTGGGGCGCGGACACGTTCCGCACATACCTCATGTTCCTCGGACCGTACCAGGAGGGCGGCGATTTCCGCGACCAGGGTCTTCAGGGACCGTTCGGATTCTTCAGCCGCCTCTGGGATACGGTCGTGCCGGTCGCGGAACTCGGTACCGCGCAGCCGGCCGGCGTGATCGAGCAGAAGATGCATGCGACGATCGCGAAGGTTACTGATGACATCGCAGGCCTGCGCTACAACACGGCGATCGCAGCGATGATGGAATACCTGAACGCTCTGCGCGAAGGAAACCGCGCGGTGAATCGTGCGGAGGTCGAGCCGCTCGTCGTCCTGGCGGCTCCGTTCGCGCCGCACATCGCCGAGGAGTTGTGGGAGCTGCTCGGACATTCCGGCTCGATCTTCACCGGCGCGAACTGGCCGTCGTACGATGCGTCGAAGACGATCGCCGATACGGTCGAGTTCGTCGTGCAGGTGAATGGGAAGGTGCGAGCGCGCATGACCATGGGCCGCGGCATCACGAAGGAGGATGCGCAGGCGGCCGCGCTCGCGGACGACAACGTGCGCCGGTTCGTGGACGGCGCGCAGGTGCGCAAGGTCATCTTCGTGCCCGACCGCCTGCTCAACCTCGTCGTGGGCTGAGCGGGCGCGTGAGCGCCGGGGCGCAGCTGCGGATCGCCGCCCACATCTCCGCGAGGGAATGGGGCGGCGCCGAGCGGCGTTCGCTCGCTCTCCTCGCGGGCCTCGCCGCACGCGGCCACAATGTGGTCGTCTACTGCAACACCGATCGCATCGCGGAGAAGACACGCGAGCACGGCCTGACCGCCGTCATCCGTCCGCTCGGCGGCGACATCATGGCCGGCCACGCATTCGCGTTCGCCGCCGCGCTGCGCCGGCAGCGGCCCGACGTACTCATCCTCGTCACGTTCCGCCGGCTGTGGCTCGGCGCATTCGCAGCGCGACTGGCCGGTGTGCCGCGCACGATCTCACGCATTGGCACATCGACGGATGTCGCGCGCAGCGCGAAGTACAGGTTCGTGCTGAAGCACTGGATCGACGACGTCGTGTTCAACGCGCACAGCATGCGCGAGCCGTTCATTCGTTCCCTGCCGGCCGGCGCGAGCGTGCGATTCACTGTCATACCGAACGGCGTCGCCGCGCTTCCGGCTGCGTTCACACGCGCGGAGGCTCGCAGCGCGCTCGGACTGCCGGACGATGCGTTCGTCATCGGCACGGTCTCGCGACTCGCCGCCGGCAAGGGCATGGAGCGCATGCTGGATGCGACGGCACTGCTGGATGAAAGTACGTGGGCCGTCATCACGGGAGATGGTGCGTTGCGCGCGACACTCGAGGCACGGGCGGAGGAGTTGCGAATCGCGCATCGCGTCCGCTTCACCGGCGCGCGCGACGATGTGGGGAACGTGCTCGCTGCGCTCGATCTGTACCTCGTGTCGTCGGACCGCGAGGGCATGTCGAACGCGATGCTCGAGGCGCTGGCGGCCGGACTCCCCGTCGTAAGCACACCCGTGAGCGGTGCTGCGGAAGCGCTGCTGCGCGATCCGGTCTGCGGCGTCGTGACGACGTACGACGCCGCCGACATCGCTGGCGCGGTCGCGGCGTTGCGGGACGATCCGAAGCGCCGCGCGCAGCTCGCTTCATCTGCCAAGCACGTGGCTCGCGCGCGCTACAGTCTGGATGCGATGATCGATGCGTGGGAGGAGCTGCTGCTGGACCGTCGCTGATATCTGCCGGCCGTGCGACGACACTAAGCGGCCGTGCGACGACACTAAGTGGCCTTACGCTGACACCAAGCGGCCTTACGCTGACACCAAGCGGCCTTACGCTGACACCAAGCGGCCCTACGCCGACAATAACCCGCCTTTCGCCGACCCTGAGCCGCCCTACGCCGACACTCCCGCGACCGACAGTATGCGACGTGCGCGCTCATCCGTGGCGTAGTGCAGGACGTCGTGTCGAGCCTGGCTCTCGAGTCGCGATCGGAGCTCCGCATCGTGAGCACGGTCTAGCGCCGCGATCCATTCCGCAGGGTCGTCCGGCTCGCACAGCAGTGCGCTCGATTCGTTCAGGACTTCCTCGATGCCCGGCAGACGACTGCTGATGATGAGCCGGCCGGCCGCCATGTACTCGAACATCTTCATCGGATTCGCGAACGCCGCCGTTTCGCCACCGCCGCTGGCACGCACGCGGCTGGCATACGGCATCAGAAGGACGTCGCACCCCTGCATGTAGAGCGGCAGCTCCGCGTTCGGTATGAAGCCGAGGACATCGACATTCGCGAGCCCGCGTTCTGCGACCGTCGCGCGCGCGTCAGCGACTGCGGCTGGCTCGCCGCCCATCACGCGAAACGACACGTCCGGAAATCGCTCCGCGAGCGTCAGGATCATGTCGAAGCCACGACCCTCGTACAGGTGACCCGCGTAGCCCGCCGTGAGCCGCGCATCCTCCCACCCCAGAGCACGGCGCGCCTCCGCGGGCGAACGAGCCTCGGCGAATCGGGCCAGGTCGACACCGTTCGGCTCGACCGTTACCGGACAGTCGCTGAATCCGGGAATCCGCTCCGTCAGGATGCGTCGCAACGCGTGGGACACGCACACGAACGCCCGAAGCCCGCGCGTGCGCGGCAGCAGGCGCAGCGCACGATCGTCGAGCCGACGCGCCGGCGGGTCGTGCAGCTCCAGCACGGTAGCGCGACCCAAGGCGGCGAGGGCCGCCGCGATCCGCATGTTGATCGTGAAGTAGAGATTGCCGCGTCGCCGGAGGGCGTGCGCCGCCGCGCGCGTTTCCCACGCAACCCGCCCGAGCGCGCGGTACCCGCGAAGCCACTCGATACGGAACTCCACCGGCACGCCGTACTGCTGCTGCAGTTCGTAGGGAGTTGGCAGCGTGCGCGTGAAGCGCGGCACCACCATCGTCACCTCATGCCCCGCGGCGACGAAGCCCGCGCACACCTTCATGCTCTGAAGGCTGTTCGCCGTGCGCGAGGGAATCCGTCCGTTCGTTACGTACACGATGTGCATCAGCGGATAATATCCGCGGCGGCTGGTGGACGCACGCGAGCGCGATGGCGCCGACGCGGCAGCCGGGCGGTTTGCGGTGCAACGAGGGTTCAGGCTGGTGGGCGGCGGCGGGGCGGTTTGCGGTGCAAGAAACGGAGGCTCGTGCGAGGGCATCGCCGCGCGAAGTCGTTGCCGTGCAAAACGGGGGGCCTGACGAGAACGCTTTTCGAGCCGGAATGTTGCATCGCAACGAGATGATCGCGTCCGCCTCTGCCGCGCGGCCGCCGAATTTTGCGCCGCAATCTGACCGCGCATACGGCACTGCCCAACGGGTAGACAATCGACCCCGGAACCGCCATCTTCGGTGGCCATTTTCGACGTGCTTTTCCCTGTCGGAAGTGCTTCGATCTGTGGTTGACACTCGGCGCGGCGCCGGTTAACTTTCAGGTCTGTCGCGGGGTGGAGCAGTCTGGTAGCTCGCCGGGCTCATAACCCGGAGGTCGCGGGTTCAAATCCCGCCCCCGCTATTGCACGGCCGAGGCCGGTGCGGTCGGATGCAGCGTCCGCGTCGCCGACGTTCGGCCCGCCCGCGCCGCCGAAATGCCGCGCGGGTTTTTCGTCCCGGTGACTTGCCGGAGACCCGGTCGCAGATGCAGCCGTTAGGGACGAAGGCTGGGCCAGGTAGCTCAGTTGCCTTTGGCGACTTCGCTACAGGCCATGAAAGCTGTAGGCTGGGCCAGGTAGCTCAGTTGGTAGAGCACGTGACTGAAAATCACGGTGTCGGCAGTTCGATTCTGCCCCTGGCCACTGGTTTACGCCCGTAGCTCAATTGGTAGAGCACCGGTCTCCAAAACCGGGGGTTGCAGGTTCGAGTACTGCCGGGCGTGCTCGGAGGACAGACAGGACAGCAGGTTGTGGGATTGGGATTGGGAGTGTTGAAGGAGGGTGGGAGAGGGAGCGGGAGTGCTGCTCCCACTTCCGATCCGCCTCCCGCTACCACTCCCGGCAGTAGCCGCCCCCATCGTCTAGTGGCCTAGGACGTCGCGTTCTCAGCGCGAAAACCGGGGTTCGATTCCCCGTGGGGGTACTGTCAGAAGGATGGATGGAAGGTGGTCTCCGCCGGCAGCGCGGTGGACGGCGAGGGGATCGCGAGGACGTCGGGCTCGCGTAGCTCAGTGGTAGAGCACTTCCTTGGTAAGGAAGAGGTCGTGGGTTCGATCCCCACCGCGAGCTCTGCCCCCATCGTCTAACGGTCAGGACGCCACTCTTTCAAGGTGGAGACCGGGGTTCGATTCCCCGTGGGGGCGCTAGGTTGGTTGTGGGATTGGTAGTGGGAGAGTTAACGGGCTTGGAAATGGGCGTGGGAGTGGTTGTGGTCTTGTTGCACTCCCGAGCCCGATCCGACTCCCGCTCCCAGGCAGTATCCGTATCAAGCGGGCGTAGCTCAGTTGGTAGAGCGTCACGTTGCCAACGTGAAGGTCGCCAGTTCGAATCTGGTCGCCCGCTCTGGTCGGGAGTCGCGTCGTCAAGTCGCGATCGGGGGCTGTAGCTCAGTCTGGTTAGAGTGCCGCACTGTCACTGCGGAGGTCGCGGGTTCGAGTCCCGTCAGCCCCGTTCGGCAAACTGGTTGATTGACAATTCGGGTCGTGCCAGGTCGGACTGCGGTCCGGCCACCGGGGCTGTAGCTCATCTGGTAGAGCGCCTGAATGGCATTCAGGAGGCAAGGGGTTCGACTCCCCTCAGCTCCACTCACGGGCTGCGGCCCGGGACTTCGCTCGGATGGCGGAATTGGTAGACGCGCAGGATTCAGGATCCTGTGGGAGTAATCCTGTGAGGGTTCGAGTCCCTCTCCGAGCACTTTTTTGTGCCCACGTGCTGAAATTGGTAGACAGGCTGGTTTGAGGGACCAGTGCCAGAAATGGCGTACAGGTTCGAGTCCTGTCGTGGGCATTGTCGGACCGTTGTGAACTGCGCAACCGTAGCGTAACGGTGGCGGTCGTCCTGCGGGGCGACGGCCGGCTGCGGGCGCAAAACCGCAAGCGCCCGTAGCTCAATTGGATAGAGCACCTGACTACGGATCAGGAGGTTTCAGGTTCGAGTCCTGACGGGCGCACTGCGTACGGTGGGGTACCGAAGCGGCTAAACGGGGCAGACTGTAAATCTGTTGGCCACCGGCCTACGAAGGTTCGAATCCTTCCCCCACCACTTGCCGGGAGCCGATGGAAGTCGGCAGTGTATACGACGAGAGAGGACTTCGCCGCTGTGCTGGCAGGCAGTGGTCCTGGAATGGAAGATGTCAGGGCGCGTAGCTCAGTTGGTTAGAGCGCTACGTTGACATCGTAGAGGTCAGAGGTTCGAGTCCTCTCGCGCCCATTTTATCCGCCGTCGCGTCGTAAAGTGTGTGTCGTTGGCCGAGCGGCCGCATGGCGCGGCGCCGGCGGCGGATAACCGGGGCTGTAGCTCATCTGGTAGAGCGCTGCAATCGCACTGCAGAGGTAAGGGGTTCGACTCCCCTCAGCTCCACTTGTAAATGGCCGGATCCGCCACTGTAGCTCAGGGGTAGAGCACTCGATTCGTAATCGAGCGGTCGTCGGTTCAATCCCGACCGGTGGCTCTGGACAGCGTCGATTCGCTTCGCGGCGGCGTCACCGCG
>DATABQ010000384.1:0-2782 GCA_036259495.1 Longimicrobiales bacterium
GCCGTTCCTCGATCATCGGCTGGTGGAGTTCACGGCTCACATCCCGGCGGAGATGAAGCTGCGCAATGGCCGGACGAAGCACATTCTGAAGGAAGCGGTCAGCGGGCTCATCCCGGACGGCATCATCGACAGGCGCAAGCAGGGCTTCAGCGCGCCCGTGAAGGAATGGTTCCGCGACCCGCTGGCCGGTTACGCGCGCCGCTCCATCATGGACTCGCGGCTGCGCGAGCGCGGCCTGTTCGACTACGAGGTGCTCGACGGCATGCTCGAGGCGCACCGCACCGGTCGGAAGAATTACGACACCCTGCTGTGGAGCCTGCTGAACGTCTCCCAGTGGTACGACCAGTGGATCGCGCGTGAGCCCGCGCGCGCGATGGCCGCGGTATGATCCGCGTTTGTGTGGTAGCGCCCGCGTACATGACGGGCGGTCAGGCGATCGAGGCGAAGACGATGCTGCGCGGCTTTGCGGATGATCCGGACGTGCGGCTCGAGCTCCAGCCGATCGATCCGCGTATTCCTGCGTGGCTCGGCCGCATACGCGGTGTCCGCACGGTCGCCCGTATGCCGCTGTACTGGGCGGGTCTGTTCCGGCGGATCTCGCGCGCGGACGTCGTGCATGTGTTCACCGCCGCGTTCTGGCCGTTCCTGCTGACCACAACGCCTGCCGTGCTGCTCGGGCGACTCATGGGACGTCCCGTCATCATCAACTACCGGGATGGGCGTGCTGCTGATCACATCCGGCACGCATGGGTACGCTGGGTCCTGGAGCGAGCATCCGTCCTCGTGTTTCCATCCGGCTTTCTCCAGGATGTTTTTCGCAGGTTCGGTCTGCACGGCGAGGTGATCTCTAATGTCGTGGATACCGAGCGGTTCAGGTTCCGCCGCCGCGATCCGTTGCAGCCGGTGCTTCTGTCGTGCCGCCTGCTGGAAGAGCTGTATGCCGTCGACAACACCATTCGCGCATTTGCACTCGTGCGGGCGCAGGTGCCGGAAGCAAGGCTCGTGATCATCGGCGATGGTGATCAGCGTGCGTCTCTGGAACAACTTGTTGGCGAGCTCGAACTTTCAGGCGTCGAATTCCATGGTGCCGTTCCGCACGCTGAAGTTCCCGAGTGGTTCGATCGTACGGACGTTCTGGTCAACAGCTCGGTCGAAGACAACATGCCGCATAGCCTGATCGAGGCTTTCGCGGCAGGCCTGCCGGTCGTCACGACAGGCGCGGGCGGGATTCCGTACGTCGTCGAAGATGGCAGGAATGGCATCTGTGTCCCCATGAATGAACCGGAGACGATGGCGCGTGCGGTCCTCGATCTCCTCGACGTTCCGGCGAAAGCCGCAGCGCTCATCGACGCTGCACGCGAGGATTGCGAAGCACGTTATAGCTGGATGGCCGCACGTGATGAGTGGGTGGCGCTCTACGGGCGCGTGCTGAGTCTGGACGTACCGGTCGGTCGCGAGCTCACAGCTTCGGCCACGGAGCTGGTGTGAGATCCCCTCCGGCGGCAGCTCCGGTCGCTGCACGGAATCGACGTCCGCCCGAGAAGGCGGATTCCGGTTCGGTGTTCTCCGCGTTCCACGGTGTCGAATGGAGTCTCGGTTACGTCAGCCTGCTCCTGTGGGTCGTGGTGATCACGACCTATGCTCTGCCTATCGGCGATCTCGTGATGGGAGGGGCACTGATCGGTCTCCTGTTCGAGAAGCGCATGCGCGTTCCGGGCTTCCTCGCCTGCTTCGGCGCGTTTTTCGTCTGGTCGCTGATGGGGCTCGCCGGTACTGCGTATCCTGCCGTAGTGCGCGAAGAGATCATCACACTCGGCAAGATCTGGCTGATCGGCCTCGTTGCAGTGAACATGCTCAGCACGCCGAAGCGTCTGCGGCTGCTCCTGTTCGTGTTCCTGGTCTGCTTTGCTCTGTACCCGGCTCGCGGTGCCCTCTTCAACTACTTCCTTGCCGGGTACGCGCTGTTCGGTCGCGCGCTCTGGAACTACATCTATGCTAACCCGAACGACTTGGCTGCACTTGCGCTTCTCCAGCTCTCAACTGCGGTAGGGCTATATGTGACGGAGCGCAGCAGGCTTTACAAGCTGGGAGCGATCGCGTCGTCGGCTGTGCTGACACTGCTGATCGTCCTGACGCAGTCCAGGGCGGGATTCATCGGACTGGTGTCATTCGGCGTGCTGTTTCTCGTGGGCCACCGGAAGAAGGGGCAGGCGGTCGCCGGGCTGATCGTGGTCGCGGCGGTTGCGATAATGTTTGCGCCATCGTCCGCGTGGGAACGGTTCGCCGGTCTCCGGTTCATGGGCAGCACCGAGACGATCGCGCAGATGGACGAGGAGGGCTCTGCGGAACAGCGCTTCGAGATCTGGAAGACGGCCGGACATATCATCGCGGATCACCCATTATTCGGCGTCGGATGGGGCGCCTATCCGGAAGCCAATGCGCGGTACGCTCCGGTGAATGATCCGAGCAGCGTGAATCTCGGCGCTCGCGATACGCACTCGACGTATCTGAACGTGCTGGCGGTCACCGGATTTCCCGGGCTGGCGTTCTTCCTGGCGATGATCGGGATGGTGCTGCTGCAAGCGCAGCGGGCACGGCGTGCGATACAGGCCGTTGCACCTGAGCGCGCGGATCAGATCTACTATGCTCAGCTGGGGCTCATCGGATTTCTCGTGGCGGGTATTTTCGGGTCCTACGCAAAGCTGACGTTCCTGTACCTCCAGCTGGTGATCGTATGGGCGATGAGTGAGCTGCATGTGCGGACGTATCTGCATGGCGCGGG
>DATABQ010000385.1:0-3465 GCA_036259495.1 Longimicrobiales bacterium
TGTGTCGATCTGTTTCGGAGTCTAAGCTCCCCAGGCGCTCGTGAGACGAGAGATGATCGCGCGATCGCGATCCTCGGCAGAAGCGTGAGTGCGACGCTTCTGAGCGCCGGGATTGTGCGTGAAGCCGAAAATACGGTCCGCCGAGACCGAGTCGCCCAGCTTCAACAGCGCGTGTGCGATGCCCTCCAGCACGCTCTCGCTGTCCGTTTCCTCAGCCATCGCACGCAGCTGGCGCTGCGCGACCGTCGGCCGCTCCAGGCGGAGCGCGGCCTCGCCGTACTCCTCGACGCGCCGTACCGCTTCATCATCCAGCCCGCGCGCAATCGCAAGCCACGCCAGCGTGCAGCGCGCCCGCACGATCTGCGGGTTCGCCGTCACCAGCTTGTCGCAGATCGAAGCACTCGCCGCGAACTGCCCCGCCGCAAGATAGAGATCGATCGCGGCATCGAAATACAGCAGGCCGCGCTCGCGCTGACCGGCTTGATAGCACAGGTCGCCCGCGATGTTCATCAGGCGCGCTCGCTGCTCGGGCGCCATCTCATGACGCATCTGCGTCGCGAGCTCCTGAAGCGATTCTTCGAGATTCGGAGCGGACTGTTCGGCTTCGGCAATCACTTCATCCCCGCGGTGCTTCGTTGGCATCATCGCCTCGTTTTGCGCGAGGCATGTCAGTTACGACGTCGGCTCATCATACGATCCAGCACTACCTCCCAGCGGCGGTCCGGCTGGTCCGGCAGCTTGCGTGCAGCCAGGTCCTCGCCCGACGCCGCAGCATACGCCCGCTCCGCACCGCGCTGATCGCCCAGCATCAGAAGCGCTTCGGCCACCGCTTCGAGCACATCCGGCGAGTCCGCTACTTCCGCCATCATCCGGAGGTGTCCGCGAGCAAGTCGATGATCGTCCTGCGGCACTGCGGCAGTCGCGTAATCGGAGATACGCTGCCGCGCCTCACCGCTCTGGCCGCGCGCAATCGCCATCCACGCCAGCGTGCAGCGCGCTCGCACTATGCTCGGCGACAGCCGCACCAGCTTCTGGCAGACCGCCGCCACCGACGCATACATGCCCAGCGCGAGGTAGATGTCGATCGCCTGGTCGTAATACCAGAGCGCCCGCTCCCGCTGCCCCGCGTCGAAACACAGGTCACCAGCCAGGTTCAGGATCCGCGCCCGTTCCGTCGGAAACAGGCTGTTCTCCGCCCGCCTCTCCATCCGCGGCAGGATCGCATCCAGGTCCGTCGTTGTGAAGCTTGTCATGGTACACACGCAACGCATGATCGAAGCCGGTGCCGGCGCGAAAGCCTGGACGTCGCAGTGGAGTGCGGAAGTCGTTGAGCCACAGCCAGTTACTGTCCGACCACGGTCAGCGAGCCGTCGGTACGCTGCGGCACCAGCATGAAAATTCTGCTGAAGCACGGACAAAAATGTACGCGCACCTGCACTGCCGCACCTGCGCCCACCCCACACGCGCGCGCAGCATCACGCGCGGCCTACGCGCGTCCTCCGTCGCCACCTGCAGCCACACTGGCTCAGCGCCAGTGCGCCCCAACCATGCCCGCGTATCGGAGCCAGTTCTGCAGCCACCATCGGCTGGCGCGCGCTGCCACCGACCCGTGGCGGGGCGCTGCAGTCGCGGCGGCCGCTGGTTCGCGGGCAGGGCGCCGCTGGAGTTCTGAAGTCGGCTGGACTCCTGAGGCCGGCTGGACTCCCCTATCCCGCTGGACTCTTTGAGCCTGTTGGATCCTGAAGTCCTGCTGGCCGGCCAGCTCCCGGTGGCGCGCCATGTCCCGCTCGACTTTTGGAGCGGTATCCCGCCGATCCGTTCCTGATGTCGTTTCTGTGACCACCGTTGTCCCTGCCATCCCCGCCTCCTCTGTTCAGAACCACCGTCAGTCGCTATGGTGGTTACAGTATAGACGCCGGTTGTTAACCGGTCAATTGTGTTTTAGTGGTTATAGCGGGCCACCCTATTCAGGATGCACGACTGTGGCTGACATGCAGGACCTCGATCTCGTCGGCGGGCATGTCGCCCTCGATTTCGCCAACACCGGGAGCCTGGCGGACGGGCCGTCCAGCGAACGGCTGGTCGCCTATCCGGATCTGCTGACGTTCGCCCTGCGAACCGGCGTGATTGGTGAGCGAGCCGCCGCGGAGCTGCGGTCGGTTGCGGAGCGGGAGCCGGGGCGGGCGGAGGTGGTTCTGGAGCGCGCGCGTGAGTTGCGCGACACGCTGGACCACACCTTCACCGCAGTCGCCACGAGCGGCCGGCCTGACGAGACAGACGTCGCCCGTCTGAACGGCTTCCTGGAAGAGGGGATGCGGTACCGCCGGCTGGAGCCGGACGAACGCTGCTGCGGCTGGGCCTGGTCCGCAGGCGAGGAGCCTCTCGCGCGGATACTCTGGCCGATTGCGGCTGCGGCTGCGGAGCTGCTGGTGGAAGGAGACCTGGAGCGCGTGAAGCGGTGCGGCAATGCCACGTGCGGGTGGCTGTTCGTGGACCTGAGCCGGAATCGCAGTCGTCGCTGGTGCGACATGCGGGAGTGCGGCAATCGCGCCAAGGCGCGTCGTCATTATGCACGGCGGAAGGACTCTGGCGCTGAATCTGGCTAGGCGAATTCCGGGGCCTCTGCGCCGGTGCGGACGCGGAACCCATCCTGCAGATCGGCCCTTACGCCCATGCACGCGCTACATTGAACGGACGCGCTTTCCAGGCTGAGGCCACTGCACAGGCGCCGAAATTCCCTTCTGCAGCGTCGACGAATCCGCACCCACGAACTGGGACGCGGCCATGGCGCCAGGGGCCAATCTGCAGGATGGGTTCCGCGTCCGAAGGGATGCCGGCGGGTTCAGCCCGTCCCACCGCAGCAGCCTCACGCCACATCCTCCCATGCCTTCGCACACCCCATGAAGGCTTCTGAACCGCCTCCCTTTTGAAGGCGCCGCGCGGGCGCTACTCTAATCTGCACGGTTCTTCCTTTCCGACCGTCCCGAAACAACAGATTCCGGCCACAGCCGCGTGCTGGAGCGATCCTCACGCCGGGCCACGTGTCGCAGTGCAGTACGGTGTCCTTACTTCCCGGAGCCTTTCCATGCGATTCATCAAGACAGTGACTGCCTGTGCGGTCGCGGTGCTGGGTGTCGTCCCTGCCGCGGATCTCGCTGCGCAGCGACAGATCTCCACCGATACGATCGCGTGGGGCCTGCCACTCGAGGCTGCGCGCAGCGCGCGCTTCACTGCGACGAGTGGCACCTGGATGTCGGTCGATGTGAGCCCCGAAGGCAGCTCGCTCGTATTCGATCTGCTCGGTGATCTCTACGCGATGCCGATCGCCGGCGGCACGGCGACGCGTATCACGAGCGGCATCGCGTAGAGATCACCGAGCAGATCGAATACGAGCGAGCTGCCTTCGGGGCTCACATCGACCGACATCCAGGTGCCACTCGTCGCAGTGAAGCGCGCGCTGCGCGC
>DATABQ010000386.1:0-4946 GCA_036259495.1 Longimicrobiales bacterium
GCGGCAGAGCAGGGGATCGTGCCGCACGCGGCTGCAACGATGTCGGCTGCAGTCGGACGCGGCGTCGTGGCGACCGTCGCAGGTCGTACTGTATACGTCGGCAGTGAACGGTTCTTCCGCGAGCTGGGCCCGCTCGACGGCGCCGCAGCGGATGCGGTCGCGCACATGAGCCGCTCGGGCGCTACGGCCGTGCTGGTAGGCGTGTCGGACGTCGCTGGAGCACCGCCGCGCGTGCGCGGCGCGATTGCCCTCGCTGACCGCGTGCGGCCGCGTGCATCGGCAGCGCTCCGCGCACTGCACGACGCGGGCATCGATCGCGTCGTGATGCTGACGGGTGACAACGCCGCAGCCGCACACGCCGTCGCCGCTGCACTCGGCGAGCCCGGTGTCGACGACGTGCGATCCGGACTCCTCCCCGATGACAAGGTCGCCGCCATCCGCGAGCTGCGTCGCGACGGCGCACGCGTGCTCATGGTCGGCGACGGCGTCAATGACGCTCCCGCACTCGCAGCGGCCGACGTCGGCGTCGCGATGGGCTCCGCCGGGACCGATGTCGCTCTCGAAACGGCCGACATCGCGCTCATGGCCGATGACCTGTCAAAGCTGCCCGAGACCGTTCGCTTCGCCCGCAAGGCCGAGCGGATCATCCGCACGAATATCGCATTCGCACTCCTGACCAAGGCGGCGTTCGTCGTGCTCGCCGTCGCCGGCCTCGCCACTCTCTGGATGGCCGTCCTCGCCGACATGGGCGCGAGCCTGATCGTGATTGCGAACGGGATGCGGGCTCTGCGCGCCTAGCCGATTTGTAATACTCGTTTGAAGGGAGATAATGGGGACGAGCGTGATATGGGCGATGCAGCATCGCCTTATCTCCGCTTTTGCGCGCACTTTTCCGGGGGCCGCGGGGTTGCGGCTCGTCGAACGCGGTCGATAATCATCCATTTCATGGCGTTGATTGCGACGAATGGAGGATTTGCCGCGCCATGCGCGGCAAACCTTCCATCTACCGTTCGTCGGCCAGGGCGGATGGACGATTGACCGGCTCACGGATGGTGAAAGCTCCATACAGTCGGATCCGGTGCAGCAATTGGAGAGTTGTCGACTTGGCAACCGGCGCCCGCCGGCCTCCTGCCGCGGCGCGAGACGGGGCGTCGGGACCAAGGCGCCCGTCGGCCCCTGCTGGAGAATCTCCTGCGCAGCTGCTGCGCCGCGTCAACCTGCAGGCGGAGCCAGCGCCGGCGCCGGATCGTCGGGCAGCGCGTCGGCGATGGTGGCGATCTCATCGGCTTCCCGCCAGGCGGCTTCGAGCATCCTGAGTTCGCCAGCCAGCGCGCGCCGCTCCGTCTCTTCGTGCAGTGCCATTTCCAGCGCCAGCACGTCCGCACGCGGCAGCACCCGCTTCGGACCGGGCGTGGGGGCACCGGCGATTCGTTCGCCGCGGAACGTACCGATGAAGCGCTGCATCCCGCCGCGCAGATCGGGCGGCGTATTGCGATTGGTGTTGTGCGCCATCCAGGCGGGAAACACGCCCGCCTCCTGCCGCGCGAGCTCGCGGAAGAGACGGCGCGGCTCGCCGGCCGCGCTCAACCGTTCCACGGCAGCGCGCAGGCGACGTCGCCCGAAGCCACGGGGGTTGGCGCCGACCAGGACGCGTTCCAGCATCCGCTCCGCTTCGCCGCCCTGCACGCGAAGCGGCGGCAGAGGTGTCCAGCGCACCACGCCATCCTTCTCCTCGCGCCGCGGTGGCAGCGGCAGAGGCACCTCCATGGCGAAGCCGTGCTCACTATCATCGGGCACGACGCGGCAGAACGCCGCGTGGGCGTGTCGGAGTATCACTTCCTGTCCGTTAGGCGACAGGTCCGCAGGCACACGGTAGACGGGGCGCAACTGGCTCCGCAGGAGCCAGTAATTCGCCACGATCTGCACTCCGATACCGGCCACGAAAACGGGTGCGCCGGCAGCGGCCAGGAGCGGTATCCCGCCGACGGCCAGTGCAGATGCTCCGACCACGCTTCCACCGGCGCCCAGCCACATGCGGCGCTGGCGGCGCACGGCGTGGTCGCCATACCGCCAGGCCGCAGTCTCCAGCGGCAGTGCCTCGCCGATGCGGATCATCCGCGTACCGTCCGGCAGGTGTGCGATGCCGATGTTCTCGGAGTGAACCCGCACCCGCGCGTCGCGGAAGAGCTTCTCCGCGGACTCCACCGCCTCCCAGCGCGTTTCGATCGGCGCCAGGTTCCAGCGAGCGCAGCGCGGACACACCGCCCACAGCCGCCCCTTGAACGCGTCGAAGGCCAGGCGGCTGCCGATCGGGAACTCCTCGATCGTTTCGTTACGGAGCAGATCGGCCGAGCAGAAGATGCAGTGTGTGTACATCGGTGTCACGCATGAGTCAGTAATTATTCGGTGATGTCGAACAGCCGCTCCGTGCGCGAGCTGCGCCGTTGCATCGTGTCGACGAACGCGACGGCCGTCGTGATGCTCACGCTGGCGTTCGGCGGACCCAGCACGTCGATGTCGTCGCGCGGAAGTGTGACTGCGGCCACGATGTCGGCGCCGTCCGGCGCCCGGAACGCATAGATCTCCGTCAGCGCGAGGAGCGGGGCATCAAACGCCGGGCGATAACGCTCCCCCTCGATCATCTTCTGAGCGAACATGCGGACTTCCGTCACGTTCTCGCAGTCGAGCTCGCGCATGGCCTTCGAGTCCTCATGGAGCAGGATGTCCATCGCGTCAACGGGGCGGTACGCACGCGGAGGCACGAACTCATCGAGCGGGCTCGCCATGCTCATCGTGTCGGTCCGCAGATAGGGAATCGTGCCCCCGCAGATCCCCAGCCAGCGCAGCCGCGTCGGATCACCGTAGCGGGTGAGCGTGACGCCGGATACCTCCATTCCATACTTTCGGAGATCTTCGCCGAGCAGTACACCGAGTCCCGCCTTGTTGTCTCCGGCACGGATCGGCGTCCGGAGCGGGAAATCGCGATACGAAGTGTAGAGGCGGCGGAAGTGGACGCCGAGCCGCTCGGCGAGCGACACTCCACTCAGCAGAGATCGGATCTCCCACCGCTCGAGCAGCCATGCGGCGCGACGCTCTGGCGCGAGCGTGTCCCACGCAGCGGTCTCGGCCAGTGTGAACGTCACGGCAGACGCCGCGTGATACTCGGCGATGCCGGCTTCCGTAGCGTTCTCGAGCCCGCCGATGTACGTCGCGCCGCCCATCTTCTCCGTCGCAGGATCGAGCAGCAGGGCCACGGCGCGTGCATGCGCCGCCCGCGACGGGTCCGCTCCCGCCTGCACGGCCGCTGTCGCAAAGCGAAGCGCCGATGGGCCGTCCTGGTGCTCGAGCGCGATCGCGGCCCGTTGCAGGAGCACTTCCGGCGTCGGCTCCAGTCGCGCGAGTGCGGCGTCCGCTTCGGCGAGAAGTTTCGGGTCATGCCTTTCCACTGCGAACCGCGCCAGCTCCACGGCCGCCAGCTCCAGTTGCGGGTCCAGCTCCAGCGCCCGGCGCAGTGATCGCAACGTGTGCGCCGATGCCAGACTCCGCGGATCGACGAAGTTGTTGTACTCCGAGCCGTCGAGTCGCACCACTGCGTCCGGACCGCGGCGCAGCAGCAGCGCCAGCGCAAGATGATGCGCCGCACTGCGCGGATTGCGCCGGAGGGCACGGCGGAGATCCCACCGCGCCTCGTACGCAGTGCCTCGATCCGGGTTGAGCTCGTACTCCCGCACCAGTTTCAGCGATTCCGCGATGACTTCGTCGACATCGGGCGGCGCCCGCAGCGTATGAAGCTGCTCATCGCTCTCGATGCGCTGGAGCTTCTCCCAGAACTCGACGACTGAAGCCTGCTGTGCTGCTGCGGATGGTTCTGTGATACAGGCGAGCAGAACGAACGCTGCTACTATGCGGAAGGCCACGGATCTCCTCCTCGGCGGGTGCAATCCGGAGGGCGAGTGGATCGCAGGATGCTTCGCTATACCTGGCCGGGTACATGCCCGTTCCATGGAGACGCTTGACATACCCCCTCCCCCTATACTATCGTCCCGACGTCGACAGTCGTGCGGCACCGCTGTTGCACGACCTGCGGCCACGGGTTTACCGGACTCCACGGAACGTCATGCGTCTCATTCGTCGGGCAGCTGCACTGCTACTTCTCGTATCGTTCACCAGCCTGGGGCTGGCGGCGGCGGGTTGTCATGCGGCAGGGACGGGTGCTGTAGCGAGCTCCGACTCGCTCGAGGCACATGCCCACCATGCCAGTGTAGCGACAGAGGCGCCCGATGCCGGCGCCGACGATCCGTTGCGGCCCCCGACATGCGACCTGATGGCGACGTGCGCGGTTGCCGCGCCTGCTCTGATGGCAGCGGCAGTGCAGTCGGGCCCGTTTGCATCCGATGCGTCCGCGGCAGCGCCTGCGGGTGCGCACATGGCGCCGCCCATCGACTTCGAGCCACCCCCTCCGCGCCGTCTTCCGACCTGAGCTGAAGTGCACACTCCTGCCGGGGTCCGGCAGGAGCATCACGGCCATATCGGAGAGGGATTCAAATGCATCACCATATTGCGCGCGTGATCCTCGCGACGGGGATCGCGGTCAGCGTTCAAGTGTCCGGTCTGCACGCTCAGGCCGCAGATCCGCATGCCGGTCATACGATGCCGCGCGACGACGTGCAGGAGCATGAACAGGGAACGATGCATCGCATGTGGATGCGGTCGCTGGGCGGCGGCTGGAATCTCATGGGCATGGCGCAGGCGTTTCCGATCGTTACCGCTTCACTCGATGCGGATGACGGGACGTCGCTCGATCAGAGCGAGCTGTATCTCACGCAGCCTGCCGTGATGTTCAACGTCGCAAGTCCGGGCTCGAGAGTCACACTTCGTACGACGCTGAACTTCGAGGGTCTGACGCAGCCGGACGGCGAGCTGACGACCGGCGGGTGGGGCGAGGG
>DATABQ010000387.1:0-2111 GCA_036259495.1 Longimicrobiales bacterium
GCCGGTTTCGACTGCCTCGGCCTCGCCCTCGATCTCTACCTCGATGCCGGTTACGAGCCGGGCTCCGGCGATCTGACGATCCGCCGCGGCGGCACACTCCGCGAGCTCGGGAGCGACCTCAGTGACGACGGGCTCGTGCTCGCGTTCCTCGCCGAGCTGAAGCGGCGCGGCGTGCAGCGACCCGGCGGAATGCTGCTCGCCACATCCACCATTCCCATCTCGCGCGGCCTCGGATCCTCTGCGGCTGCGACCGTGGCAGGCTTCTCGCTGGCCGCGGCAGCCTGCGGCGATATGCTCGATCGCGATGCAGCACTGGCCTCGGCCGCGCGCGCAGAGGGTCACCCCGACAATGCCGCGCCGTCACTCTTTGGTGGTCTGGTTGCGATCGCCGCATCCGGTCACGGCGTGCCGCGCGCCATGCGGCTTCCGCTGTCGGATGAGATTGCCTTCGTGTTCGCCGCTCCTGCTACGGGTGTGTCGACGGAGCGGGCGCGCGCCGTCCTGCCGCAGCACGTGCCGCACAGCGCGGCTGCCCGGAACCTCGCGCGCATGGCCGCGCTGCTGCACGGGCTCGCGAATGCCGATGGCGAATCCATAGCGATCGGGTTCTCCGACGAGCTGCACCTGCCATATCGCATGCCGCTGATCGCGCGGGCGCATGCTGTGATGGAGCGCGCTGTCGAGGCGGGCGCCTGGGGGGTCACCATCTCCGGGAGCGGATCGGGCCTGATCGCCGCATGTCCTCACGATGCCGAGGCGCCCGTCTGCCAGGCGATGCTCACCGCGTTCGGCGGTGACGAAGCGGGTGCGGAGGCATTCGCGCTGCGGGCTGACGCACACGGTGCGCAGCCGCGGGACTTCGGCACGCTGCGCGACGCGCTGCGCAGCGCATCGTGACTACGCCGCCTGATCGGCCGAACGTCAACGATCCACGGACGTCCGGCATCCTTCGACGCTTTCGCGATCACCTTCCACTCACCGGGCGCACACCGCTTCTGTCGCTTCATGAAGGCGACACTCCGCTCGTGCACGCGCCGCGACTCGCCGAGTGGGTGGGAGTGCGCGAGCTGTTCCTGAAATACGAGGGCCTCAACCCGACGGGATCGTTCAAGGACCGCGGCATGGTGCTGGCCGTCGCACGCGCGGTCGAAGACGGAGCGCGTGCAGTGCTGTGCGCGTCGACCGGCAACACGGCCGCGAGCGCCGCGGCGTACGCCGCACATGCGGGAGTTCGCGCGATCGTGCTGCTTCCCGCCGGCCGCGTCGCCGCGGGCAAGTTTGCGCAGGCCGTTGTGTACGGTGCACGTGTCGTCACGGTCGATGGCAGCTTCGATGATGCGCTTGAGCTCGCACGTGCAGCAGCGGAGTGCTTCGACATTGCACTCGTCAACTCCGTGAACCCGGCGCGCATCGAAGGTCAGACCACCTCGGCGTACGAAATCTGCGACGTGCTCGGCGATGCACCGTCGCTTCTCGCTCTGCCTGTCGGCAACGGCGGAAATATCACGGCGTACTGGCTGGGCTTCCGTCGCGCGATAGAGCATGGACGCGCGCGCCGTCTGCCGCGCATGCTCGGTGTGCAGGCGGAGGGGGCGGCGCCGTTCCTGACCGGCGTTCCAATCGTGAGTCCCGAGACCATTGCGACCGCCATCCGCATCGGCAGGCCGGCTACATGGGAGCCGGCAATCGCCGCCACGCGTGAATCAGGCGGCGGATTCCGCGCCGTCTCCGATGCCGCCATCCTCGAGGCGTACCGTGCAATCGCCGAAAAAGAGGGCATCTTCTGCGAGCCGGCATCGGCCGCCGGCGTAGCCGGCATGCGCGCTGCTGTGCGCGAGCGCGCCGTCGGTCCCGATCAGCAGTGCGTCTGTGTGCTTACCGGGAACGGGCTCAAGGACCCGGAGACTGCCGTCGCTGGCATAGAGATGGGGGTACCTGTCGCGCGAAGCGACCTGGCCGCGATCGCCCGGCTCATCTGACGCATGGCAAGGTGTGCCCCCGCGAGCCTGCGTGGCACGCATGTAGTTCTTGCGGATATTCTCAGCGTCGAGCGACGCCCAGGCCCGCCTCCGTGTTCAGCGACAGCGTTCCGTCACTGCCGAGCGAGGGGC
>DATABQ010000388.1:0-3147 GCA_036259495.1 Longimicrobiales bacterium
CACGCGCCCACCAGTCATGCGCGCGAGATTCGCGGCAACGCGGGCAGGCTCCTCTGATTCAGCGCCGAAGCGAGTGGCCAGCACGACATCTTTTGACATCACACGCCTCCTTCCGTGGTACCCCGCATCCGGTGGTGCCGGCAGGGGCGTCGTCAGCTCGAGTTTTCAGTGTCGTGCGTCCGTGCAGTATATCTCCGGCGGGCAGGTTCCGGACCATGCACCACTGATCTTGTCCGCGCGGCCGTCCTCCGATTACCTTCCAGACCTGTAACTCTTCGGAATATCGGGACTTTCACGTCTGGACACCGGCGCTCGGGGGCACGCGCTCCGATCGCCCGACCCGGGGCTGCATCCTTGCGCGCGATCCGCTTCCATTATCGTCCCGTTCGCTATCTGTGGACGCGATTCGCCGCCGGTCGCCGGCCGGCGCTCGCCCTCGGTCCGGGTGGGTGCATCTCGCTCGACGATGTCGACCCCCCGGCCCTTCCGGGGCCTGAGTGGGTGCGGGTAGAGTCGACCCTCTCCGGCGTCTGCGGGAGTGATCTGGCCGCCATCACGGCCCACGACAGCTTCACGCTCGAGCCGTTCGGCGCGTTTCCGTTCACGTTCGGCCACGAGAACGTCGGCCGTGTGCTGGAGACGGGCGCCGATGCCGGCGACTGGAAGACCGGCGACAGGGTGGCCGTGAATCCGATGCTGGCGTGTGAGCAGCGCGCTCTGGAGCCATGCCCGGCCTGCGCACGCGGGGAATACGGCCTCTGTCGCAGGACGCAGGACGGCGCCATTGGCAATGGTCCGATGATCGGGTACTCGCCCGCGACGGGCGGCGGCTGGGCCAGGACGTTCGTCGCTCATCGCTCGCAGCTCCATTCGGCTCATGGGCTCGACGACGAGATTGCGGTGCTGACGGACCCGCTCGCATCATCGCTTCGCCCGGTCCTGCTCCATCCGCCGGTGGACGGCGATGTGGTGCTCGTCATTGGCGCGGGCACCATCGGCGCCCTGACCGTGCGCGCCCTGCGGGCGATCGGCTGGGAAGGTCCGCTCGCGTGCCTGGGGCGCTACGATTTCCAGCTCGAGCTGGCCGAGGCTGCGGGCGCGGACAGGGTGTTCCGCCGGCCCGACGAGATCTACCGCTGGGCTGAATCTCTGCCTCACGCCCGCGCGTACAAGCCTTCACTTGCGCCGCGGTTCGTCGAAGGTGGGCCGTCGCTGGTGTTCGACACGGTCGGCAGCTCCTCCACCGTTCAGGACGCCCTCGCCATCACGCGCGAGGGCGGAAAAGTGGTTCTCGTGGGCGGCGCTGCGAAGATTTCCGCCGACTGGACACGATTGTGGTACCGCCAGCTGACCGTCGCCGGTATCTTTGCGTACGGCAGGGCGCCTTTTCGCGGCGTCGACCGTGACATCTACGACAGCTCCATCGAACTGCTGCGGACCGACGGCCTCGGGCAGCTCGGCATGGTGACCCACGTTTTCGCACTGGAGGAGTATCGTGCAGCACTCGCAGCCGCCCTCGACAAAGGCGGACACCGTTCCATCAAAGTCGCATTCCGGCCGGAATGACCGGACCGCGCCGCCGATGAACGGCCCCGTCCAGTCCAGCGGTCCGGGTGCAGCGCCCGGCGCGAACGGTCACTCTCCGCATCCCGCCGGCGTCACGCTGACGGCCGCGATGGCCGCTGTGCACGGCGCGGCGCATCTGCTCGACTATACCAGGGACCCGTTCCTGGGCTATTTCAACGGCCGCTCGCCCGACGAGCTGGTGCCGGCAGGCTCTCTGCTCGACCACCCGAACGTACGGCGCTGGTTCGATCTTTTCGAGGCCGGGCTCGCAGAGTCGCTCTACACGTATCAGCTCCCGCTCAGCATCGCATCCGGACCCCGCTCCGCCGCCCTGGGCGAGGACCTCGTGATGTTCTCGAGCTACAGCTACCTCGGACTGATCGGGCACCCGCGGATTGCGACGGCGGTCAAGGAAGCCGTCGAGCGCTACGGCACCTCCACCGGCGGTGTGCGACTGCTGACCGGCACGCTCGAGCTGCATCACGAGCTGGAGCACGAGCTGGCGATGTTCCTCGGACAGGAGGGCGCCGCGACGTTCGCGTCCGGCTACGACGCCAACATCGCAGCGATCACTTCCCTGTTCGGGCCGAACGATGTGGCGCTGCTCGATCAGTATGCCCACCAGTCGATTCACGACGGCGTGCGCATGGCCGGATGCGAGAACCGCCGGTTCAAGCACAACGACATGGAGGATCTCGAGCGGCGACTGCGCCAGGCGCAGAACCGCGGCGCGCAACGCATCCTCATTGCCGTCGATTCGGTCTTCTCGATGGACGGCGACCAGGCTCCCATCGCGGACCTGATCGCCATGAAGAAGAAGTACGGCGCTTTTCTGCTCGTGGACGAGGCGCACGCGCTCGGCTCCGTCGGCCACACCGGCCGCGGCATCTGCGAGGAACAGGGCATAGACCCCAGCGACATCGATATTCTCACCGGCTCGCTGTCCAAGGGGATTCCGTCATCCGGCGGGTTCGTAGCCGGCTCGCGCGGGCTCAAGATCTACATTCAGCACGGGTCCGCACCGTATATGTTCTCCGCCGCGATGACGCCGGCCAACGCCGCCGCCTCGCTGGAAGCGATACGGATCGTACAGGAAGAGCCGCACCACATGGAGCGGCTCCGTCGCAACACCACGATGCTGAAGGACGGTCTCACGGAACTGGGCTTCGACACCGGCGCGTCCACGACACCCGTCGTCCCGCTGCTGCTCGGCGATGAGTTCCGCGCCTACCGCGTCGCCCGCGAGATGCTCGAGCGCGGGATCTTCGTGTCAGCCGTCGTGTTCCCGGCGGTGTCGCCCGGCCAGGCGCGCCTGCGGCTCTGTGCCACGGCGGCCCACGAGCCGGAGCATTTCGAGCGGCTGTTCACGGCGCTGTCGGAGTGTGAGGCTGCGATGGAGGTTGCTGCAGCGAGGTAAGCGCGCGCACGGCGGATCCGGCCAGCGCCCCGCGGCTCACCTCTCTACACAAGGCCGCCCGGTTCTCGCCAGGCAGCCTTTGCCGTTTCGGTTTACGTGAACTCTGCAATCGTGGCACCCCTAGCGCGAAAAGAGAAATCCCCCGGCAGCCAACAGGCTGCCGG
>DATABQ010000389.1:0-3291 GCA_036259495.1 Longimicrobiales bacterium
GCTGCACGCACGCTGTTCGACAGGATCAGCCCTTCGACCGGCTGCTTCACCGCGATCGACGTGATGTTCACTATGCGACCCCATTGCCTCTGCTTCATCTGCGGCAGCACGCCGCGCGCGAGGTTCAGCACGCTCTCGAGATTCTGCGCCACCGCGTCCCGCCACGCCTCTGGCGAATGGCTTTCGAACGGTCCCGCCGGCGGGCCGCCCGTGTTCGTCACGAGGATGTCGACGCGGCCGAACCGGTCGCGCGCCGCGCGCAGGAGACTGTCGATGTCATCGGGATCCGTGAGGTTTGCCTGTACCGCGAGTGCATCGCCGCCGATGTCGCTCGAGATCTCGCGCGCAACGGTGCGGATCTCATCCGCATCGCGCGAACACAGCACGAGTGCGCAGCCTTCGCGCGCGAGCTCCTCCGCGATTGCCCTCCCCAGGCCGCGACTCGAGCCACCGACGAGCGCGACCTTCCCGCGCAGTCCCAGGTCCATGCCTACTTCCTGTGAAAGTACGAGTCCGTATGATTCAGCCAGTCCTCGCGCGGCGGGCTGAAGATGTCCATGTCGAGAGTGTCCTCCAGCGCTTCCGCGCGGTGCCAGACATTCGACGGAATGTGCAGCACCTCTCCCTCACGAACGACCACCTCATCCGCCTCGTCCTCGCCGATCCAGAAGCGCAGCGCACCGCTCAGGATATAGGTGAACTGCTCGTTGTGGTGCTGGTGCTTCGGCACGATGCAACCCTGCTTCAGGAACACGTGCGCGAGCATCATCGTGTCGCCCGTGATCAGCTTCCGGTCGAGCTTGTCGGTGACGGTCTCGAGTGTGACATCGTCCCAGCGGTAGTGCGTAGTTTCGGACATGATCGATTCGTTGAGGATCAGTGCTCCGCTCGACGGTGTGCCGCGCGATTCACGTGATTGCGGATGCGATGAATCAGCCGCGCTGACGTAATCCCCTGCCGCCGAGAGGCGTCGTCTCGACGCGGTCGCTGAAGCCGGCGATGAGCGGCCGCCCCTTTGCGATCGCCGCCTGCACCGCCGGCAGCGCGAGCGACGCCTCGTGACTCTCCCTGCTGTCCCAGACCTCGGTGATCCAGAGCGCGTCCGCATCGTCCGGATCGGCAGCGATGATGTAGCTCAGGCAGCCCGGCATGGAGTCGGTGCCCTCGAGCAGAATCGCGGCAAGCGCATCCCGCTGGCCGGCGACGGCCGTCATCTTTCCTATGAGTCCGAACATTTCCGCTCCACCTGCTCGTCCTGTTGCGCCGGAGGCCAGCGCCACCGGCGCAACGACTGCCGCGCCGAGAACGGCGAGGAAGCTCCTCGGGAGAGTCATCTGGTCCGCTCCGATTGGTATACAGTGGGGAGGATAGGGCGGAGGGACGGCGGTGTCCACCCGGCGCTCAGACAGTCCTCGTCGCTCGCGTTGCTCGCTCCTGCGGAACTCGCGGCGGGCGGACACCGCCGTCCCAGGCTGATCTGCAGGGGGTTTCGGGTCACAGCCGTCCTTGCTGAACTGCACCGGAACCTGCGTCTATCGAAACCTCATACCGTTCGGCGCCACATCGCCCTTCTTCGGCTGCGGCGCCTTCGGCTGCGGCGCCCTGGGCTGTGGCTTCCGCTCATGCCGATCCTTCCGCTGCGGTCGCTCTGCATCGTTAACGGCTCGCGGCGCCCGCTGCTGAACACCGCCGTCCGACTTCATTGTGAGCGCGATCCGGTTCCGCTCCAGGTCCACGCTCATCACCGTGACGTTCACCTTCTGCCCGACCTTCACGATATCCGCGGGATCCTTGACGAAGCGATCGGCGAGCTGCGACACGTGCACGAGGCCGTCCTGGTGCACGCCGATGTCGACGAATGCACCGAACGCCACGAGGTTCGTCACGACGCCCTCCAGCTTCATGCCTTCCTTCAGATCCTTCGGCGCAGTGATGTCGTCGCGGAAGGAGGGCAGCTCGAATGTGTCGCGCGGGTCCCGGCCTGGACGGCGGAGCTCGTCGGCGATGTCGCGCAGGGTCGGCATGCCGACGTCGTCACTGACGTATCGGGTGAGATCGATGCTGTCGATGAGCGCGTCGTTCTGCACGAGCTCCGTGACGGGGACGCCGAGATCGGCCGCCATCTGCTCGACGAGTGCGTAGCGCTCGGGGTGTACGGCGGTCGCGTCGAGCGGGTGATCGCCGCCGCGGACGCGCAGGAATCCGGCGGCCTGCTCGAACGCCTTCGCGCCGAGGCGCGGCACCTGGAGCAGCTCACGGCGTGAGCGGAACCCGCCACGTTCATCGCGGGCGGCGACAATGTTCTTCGCGACGGCAGCACCCACGCCGGCGACATACGACAGGAGCGGCGCGGACGCGGTGTTGACCTCGACACCGACGCGGTTGACGCATGTCTCGACCACCTCGTCCAGTCTCTTCTTCAGGCGCGACTGGTTCACGTCGTGCTGATACTGCCCGACACCGATCGACTTCGCATCGATCTTCACCAGCTCCGCGAGCGGGTCCTGCAGTCGCCGGGCGATCGATGGTGCACCGCGCATGGACACGTCCAGGTCGGGCATCTCCTCGCGTGCGATGTCCGATGCGGAGTAGACCGAAGCGCCGGACTCGTTGACGACGAGCACCTGCGGCCGCGGAGGTTCGAGCTGCTGAATGATTTGCTTCACGAGCGACTCTGTCTCACGCGACGCCGTGCCGTTGCCGATCGCGATCAGCTCGATGCCGTGCTGCTTCACCAGGCGCGTGATCGCGCGGACAAAGTTCTCCTCCTGATGCAGATACAGCGTGTCCGTGTCGATGACCGAACCCGTCCGCGACACGAGCGCGGCCTTCACGCCCGTGCGGAAGCCCGGATCGAGACCGAGCACGACGCGCTCTCCTGCCGGCGCCCCGAGCAGCAGCTGCTCGAGGTTGGCACCGAATATCCCGATCGCCTCCTCATCCGCGCGCTGCTTCAGCTCCAGTCGCAGCTCGACCTCGATCGATGACGAAAGCAGCCGCCGATACGCGTCCGCGGCGATCAGCGTGAGCTGGCCCACGGCCGCTCGACCCGCCGTGATACGGCGCGTGAGTCCGGCCGTGAGCTCCTCGACCGGTGCCGCGATCGTCCACGACAGCTCCTCCTCCGCTTCGCCCCTGCGGATCGCGAGCACGCGATGCGATGGGATCTCCGTCAGCTTCTGCGAGAAATCGAAATAGTCCGCGAACTTCGATGCCGCCGGGTCGCGTTCGCCGCGCACCTTGCTCGTGACGATACCGTCAGCGCGCGTGCGCTCGCGATCCGCAGGGGCG
>DATABQ010000390.1:0-5008 GCA_036259495.1 Longimicrobiales bacterium
GCCGAATTCCGTCTGCCAGAAGTCGTGATCGAGCAGCAGGATATCCGGCGCAGAGGGGTCGGCATCCGCGGGCTCGAACCCGCGCCCGAGCACAGGTGCGACACCGAACATGTCGGCGAACTCCGGCGTTACGGCCTGCACGGCAAGCGTCTTCGGCTCCACTCCGCCCGTGTACAGCGCCGTCGCCCGCGCATGCAGCATCACCGGCCGCTCCTGCGCCGCCTGCCAGCCGCGCGCGACCTCGTACGGGATGTTCGGTCGGCCGAACTCGTTCGGCGGCGTCACCATGAAGAGCTCCATCAGCTCATCAGGCTCCTCATACGGCAGCGGCCGCAGCACCAGCGCGTCCACCACCGAGAACATCGCCGCGTTCGCACCTATACCCAGCGCGAGAGTGAGGATCACGCCAAGCGCGATCCCCGGGTTCAGCCGTATGCCGCGGAGTCCGTAGCGGACGTCCTGCGCCAGATCATCGAGTACCCGAAGCATCACCCGTCTCCTCTCGGATCGTCCATCGCTATCGAGCCACTGTTGGTCGCGGCGCGACGCATGTCAAGCATCTCGTGGCACGGCGGCTGCCACGTGCCAGCCGTCGCGGCATGAGGTATAATGGCCGCAGGCGCTGCTGCGGATGCGGCGGTGTCGCTCACCGGGCCGAAGGACACACACATGCACCTGCGACCACGCTCGTTCGTCGCCCCGAATGCGTCGCCGATGACGATGGAGGGCACGATCACCTACGTCGTCGGTCAGAGCACGATCGCGATCATTGACCCGGGCTCCGACGATCCCGCGCATCTGGACAGGCTCGCGGAAGTCGCAGCGGGGGCCCGGCGCACGGTCATCATTGTTACCCATGCGCACCCGGACCACAGCACGGGCGCGCTGGAGCTGGCGGACCGGACGGGGGCGGCGCTGCTCGGCGGGCATGCAGGGCGCACGGGAGGCAAGGCGGCTGCTCAGGATCAAAAACCGCAGTCCGGCGCGCAGTCCGCTGTCCGCACCGGTAAAGGCGAGGCGTCGCGCGCCGCGGGCGGCGGGCTGTTGGCGGACGGTGTGAGCGTCACGACAGACGAAGGCGACCTCATTGTGATGCGGACTCCCGGCCACGCGCCTGATCACATCTCGCTCCACTGGCCCGATGCGTCGGCCATCTTCTGCGGGGACCTCATGATGGGCGGCCTGGACACGGCCGTGGTCGCAGCGCCGGAAGGGGATATCGAGGCCTACCTCCGATCGCTCGAGCGGCTGAGAGCGCTGCGCCCCTCGGTCATCTATCCTGCGCACGGACCGCCGTTTACCGATCCTGACGAGGCGATCGACCGCTACATCCACCACCGCGAGGAGCGTCTCGAGCAGGTGATCGCCGCGCTGGACGCCGGCGACGAGGACGCGGGCTCCATCGCGGACCGGATATACGGCGCATCGATGGACCCGTCACTGCGGCCCTTTGCCGAGGCCGCGGTCGAGGCGTACCTCAATCACCTGCGCGGTCAGGGCCGCATAAAGCCATGAGGGACCAGGCGTTATCGACCGGTGGCCTCATTGCCCCGGAGCCAGGCGAGGGCCTGCCGGCGGGCGTCCTGGAGGCGCTGACGCGGGTGCTGGGCGGCAGCGGTGTGGTCACCGATCCGGGATCTCTCCTCGTCTACGAGTCTGATGGGCTGACGGCGTATCGATTCCGCCCCCGGGCGGTGCTGATGCCCCGCGACACGGCAGAGACGGCCCAGTGCGTCACGATCCTGTCGCAGGCTGCCATTCCGTTCGTCGCACGCGGCGCGGGCACCGGCCTGTCGGGCGGCGCGCTCGCGCTGGGAAATGCGGTCGTGATATCGCTGGCGCGGATGGACGCGATTCTCGCAGTCGACGCGGGCAACCGTACGGCGCGGGTCCAGCCCGGAGTCGTCAATGTCGAGCTTTCGGCGGCCGTCGCCGGCGATGGGTTGTACTATGCGCCCGACCCGAGTTCGCAGACGGTGTGCACCATCGGCGGCAACGTGGCCGAGAACGCGGGCGGACCGCACTGTCTCAAATACGGCACCACATCCAATCACATCGTGCGACTTACGGTCGTAATGACGGACGGCAGTGTGGTGGATCTCGATACCGGCGCGGCCGATGGCGGGCTGGACCTGGCCGGCGTGTTCGTCGGGAGTGAGGGAACGTTCGGCATCGCGACGGAGATCGTCGTCCGGCTGCTGCCGATACCCGAGGGCGTCGAGACGCTCCTGGCATTGTTCGACGATGTCGATGACGCGAGTCGCGCCGTGTCGGCCGTCATCGCCGCGGGGCTCCTGCCTGCCGCACTCGAGATGGTCGACCGGGAGGCGATCCGCGCGGTGGAAGCGAGCGCCTACGCGGCCGGCCTTCCCACAGATATCGCCGGAGCGCTCGTCATCGAATTCGATGGCACACCCGCGGCAGTGCGCGCGGACGCTGATGAAGCGGCAGAGATCTGCCGCTCCGGCGGCGCGCGCGAGGTTCAGCGCGCCACGGACGAAGCGGAACGGCAGCGCCTTTGGTACGCGCGGAAGAAGGCATTCGGCGCCATGGGCCGCATTGCGCCCGATATCCTGGTGCAGGACGCCGTGGTCCCGCGCTCGAAGCTGCCGGAGACGCTCCGGGCGATCTATCGGATCGCCGCCAGTCACGAGCTGGTCATGTGCAACATGTTCCACGCCGGCGATGGCAACCTGCACCCGACGCTCGTCTTCGATCGCCGCGACGCGGACCAGGTCCGCCGCGTGGAGCTCGCGTCTCGCGAGATGATGACCACGTGCGTACGAGCCGGCGGGACGATCACCGGCGAACACGGCGTGGGTCTCGACAAGCGAGAGTACATGGAGATGATCTTCACGGACGAGGAGATGGCGGTCATGTGCGATATCCGCCGCGCCTTCGATCCGCTCGGCCTCGCCAACCCCGCGAAGGTCCTTCCCCTGCGCGTCTGCCGCGAGTGGATCGGCCCCGCCACACGACGGGCAGCGGAGCCCGCGGCTTGAACAATCGTATGGGCGGCCGCTTCGCCGATGAAATGGTCCGCCTGCTCGGCGCCGCTGCGGTACCGCCGCCGGGTCTGCTGACGCGCGCCGAGACCGCGTTCGGCACGGAAGGCTTCGCCGCGCTCCTCGCGCCAGACACCGCCGATGGTGTCGCCACCGTGCTGGGAACCTGCGCAGGCGAGGAGTGGCCGGTGATCCCGTGCGGAGCGGGGACGTGGATCCAGCCGGCGTTTCGTTCAGCGGCGGACCGCGACACGCGGCCGCCTATCCTGCTCAGCACGGCGCGCCTGAACAGGATCACGGAACATGAGCCGGCAGATCTCGTCATCGGGGTGCAGGCAGGGGTTCCGCTGACACATGTCGCGGAGGCCCTCCACACGGAACGCCAGTGGCTGCCGCTCGACCCCGCCGCAGCGCCAGAGGCCACGATCGGCGCCGTCATCGCAGGCGCCGCCGCCGGCCCGCTCCGCTCGGGTCATGGCGCGCCGCGCGACATGGTGCTCGGCGTCGAGATCGCCACCGGAGACGGGCGCCTGCTGCGGTTCGGCGGCCGGGTCGTCAAGAACGTCGCAGGATACGATGGCGTACGGTTGGCCGTCGGCAGCCGCGGAAAGCTGGGCGTGATTACGGCCGCATACCTCCGCGTCCGCGGTGCGCCCCGGGTGGACAGGACGCTGGCGATTGCGTGTGGGCGCGATCCCGACGGCGCCCGCCGCGGTGCGGAACTGGCCCTGGCGATCCGCGACGGGGCTGCCTGCGATGCGCTTGAGCTCCTCGGCCCGGCGCTGGCGGGGAATATCCTGGGTGGGGCGGGTGCAGGATGGACGCTGCTGGTTCGCATGCTTGGAAGCGATGCGGCCGTCGAAGATGGTATCGATCGCGTGCGCCGGATCGTCGCGAGGTTCACCGGTGGACGACTCCCGGAGAGCGGTGCCGCGCATGGCGACGGTGTCGACGACGTAGCCGTCGCGATCTGGGACTCGGTTAAACGAGCCGAGGCGGAAGCGCGGGTCGCGGTGCGCTTCACGGGCTCCACTACATCCTTGCCGCATCTGCTGGCGGATGTGCTGGCGCACGGGTGGGCTCCTCGTCACGCGCGCGGTGGATCGGCCACAGGTATGGCCGCAGACGGGTATGTGGAAGGCGCGGGGTGGCTGATTGCTGCGCACGCGGCCGACGGTATCGTGCGGCTCTGGCGGCCGATACGCCACCGTACGGACAATGGTGTCGGGAGCGCCAACGATAAGATGGATGCCGCGGATGAATCGCTGGCGAGGTTGAGGCAACTGAGTGGAAAGCACGGTTGCACAATGACGTACGATCGGGTCGAGGGTCCGGGGAGTGCCCGGGCGGAGCAGCGGACGCCGGCGGTGACGGCACTCGAATCGCGGCTGCGGCACGTGTTCGATCCTGCTGGAATCATGCGATCGGGAGGCCCATCGTGGTAACGCCGGAATCGATCATCGGACCCGTCGACGAGCTGCGCCGTGAAGAGGCGGGGCTGCTGGCGTGCGTGCACTGCGGCTTCTGCCTCAACGCATGTCCGACGTATACACGCCTGGGCCACGAAGGAGATTCGCCGCGCGGCCGCCTGGACCTGATGCGGGCAGTCATGGAAGGGCGCCTCGAGCCCGACGACGAAGCGTTCCGCACGCATATCGACCGATGTCTCGGCTGCCGCGCCTGCGAGCCGGTATGCCCGTCAGGCGTGCCGTACGGTTTCCTGCTCGAGCGAGCGCGCTCGGCAATCGCGCAATCATCCGGTGTGAGTCCGTCGACCCGGCTGCTGATCGCCGCCTATACGGGACCGCTGCGCTCGCTGGTCACGTTTGGCTCACGCGCCCTCCGCTCCAGCGGTCTCGCGCGTATCCTGGCCGGAGCGGCGCCGCAGCGGCTGGCGAGCGCGCGGTTCGGGCTGGCAATGCTCGCGTCATCCGCACCGGCCGGCCGCGTCCTGGCCCGGGGCCGCTCGGCCGGCCAGCGCGGAACAGCGGGGCATACGGATG
>DATABQ010000391.1:0-2405 GCA_036259495.1 Longimicrobiales bacterium
CGCGCGGCCGGTGATCGGGTCCGCGGAGCCGGTGCAGGCATTCGATGTGGGCGCAGTGCAGAGCTTCCACGAGAGACGTTTCACCCCGGGCAACACTGCGATTGTCGTAGTGGGCGCCGTTCGGTCAGAGACGGTAGCGTCCGAAGCCGCCCGAGCTTTCGACGACTGGACGGGCAATCGCGAGCCCGCTCCCGCGCCGATCACGCACCCACGTGCCGAAACGACCACCATCTTCCTCGTCGACCGCGCGAGTGCAGTGCAGTCAGAGCTCCGCATCGGACACATCGGCGTGCCGCGCCTGCACGAGGACTACTATGCACTGCTCGTGCTGAACACGATCATCGCCGGCGCATTCACGAGCAGACTCAACATGACGCTCCGGGAGAAGCACGGCTTCACATACGGCGTTCGCAGTCATTTCGCGTTCAGACGCGGCCCGGGACCCTTCATCATACAGACCGCAGTGGCGAGCGATGTCACCGCGCGCGCCATCGAGGAGACGCTCCGTGAGCTGCGCGAGCTCCGCGACACCGGTGCGAGCACCGAAGAAGTCCGCACCGCCCGCGATTACCTCGCCGGCACGCTGCCGCTCGACATGCAGACCACCGATCACATCGCGGCACGAATCGCCGAGATGCACACGTTTCAGCTCGAGCCCGATTACTTCGAGAGCTGGCGCGAGCACATCGGCGCCGTCACAGACGATGAGGTTGCACGCGTCGCGCGCGAGCACCTGCACCCCGAGAGCCTCGCCATTGTCGTCGTCGGCAACGCATCCGCGATCGAGGGTGATCTGCGCGCGATCGACGCCGGCCCGATAGTCGTCCGCGACGGAGCCCCGCATGATGCAGTCTGACGCCATGGATAATGGCCCGGAGGGCGGCGCGGGTGGTGGCGCGGATCGCGGCGAGGCAGCCGGCCCGATGGGCGGCGAGCCCGGCCTCATAGAGCGACGCCCCCTGCACAAGGGCCGGATCGTCGACCTGTCGATCGATACCGTCCGCTTTCCGGACGGCTCCACCGGTGAGCTGGAGTTCATCCGCCATTCCGGTGCGGCGGCGGTGCTGCCCGTGCTCGGGGATGCGGACGGGCCGGATCCGCAGGTCCTCCTGATCCGGCAGTACCGCTATGCCGCCGGCGGCTTCATGCTCGAGGTGCCCGCCGGCCGCCCCGACCAGACGGGCGAGGACTGGGAGGTGTGCGCACGCCGGGAGCTGGAGGAGGAGACCGGGCTCGTCGCGGGCACCATCGTGTACATGACGACCATCCACACCACTCCCGGCTTCACGGACGAGCAGATCCGCCTCTACCTGGCCACCGACTGCACGACGGGTACGGAGAAGATGGACGACGACGAGTTCATCGAGCCTGTCGCACTCCCGATCTCCGAAGCGCTCTCGAAGGTCAGGGATGGCGAGATTACGGACGGCAAAACGATCTGCACCCTGCTGTATGCGGCGGGGTTCATGTTCGGAAAATAGGTCAGGCAATCGCCGCCTGTGTCCTGATATGGTGACGCCCTGAGCCGCGCCCATTTCCCTGCGTGCCGCCGCTAAATCGTCTCACAACACACTGTTACAACGTTTCTCCCAGCATTTGAATGCTGTCCAACGCAGGGTATGGAACCTGCCCCTCCAAGAGGTGAGTCCGACGGCGATCTGTTGCCGCGAAGGTGCGGCAGATCGGGCTCGCAACCGCCCCACGGGGTGCGCGAAGGGGGAACCATGGCGGAGACGGCGAAGGCCCACATGAGGCTGGTGAGCGCGGCGAAGGTTCAGCCGATCAGGGAGCTGGACGACAGCGGACTGGTCGCGGCATTCCTGGGCGGCGAGAAGCGCGCCTTCAACGAGCTGGTATCGCGCTATCACGTGCGTCTGCTGAACTTCATTCATCGCACGATCGGCGATCGTGAGCGTGCGGAGGACCTGGTCCAGGAGACGTTCGTACGCGTGTACCGCCATCTGCACCGCTTCGATCAGTCGAAGAAGTTCTCGACGTGGGCGTACACGATAGCGGGCAACCTCGCGAAGAATGAGCTGCGCAATCGCTCGCGCAATCCGCTGGTGCTGTTCCAGACGATCAAGAAGAACTGGGACGCTGACCATCGTCCACTGGAGTGGGAGGACAACACCTACCGTCCCGACGACCTGTACCGCAAGCGTCACCTGAAGGACATGGTGGATCAGGCGGTGGCACAGCTGCCGGAGCATCACAGGATCGTGTTCGTGCTGCGTGAGCTGGAAGGGAAGACGTACGAGGAGATCAGCGAGATCACGGGCGTCAACCTCGGCACCGTGAAGAGCAGGCTCAACCGCGCGCGCAACAACTTCGCGCAGCTGATCGAGCCGATGCTGGACTGATCAGACCGACGGACCTGGCAGCGGAAAGCGGCCGGAGCAGATGCT
>DATABQ010000392.1:0-2944 GCA_036259495.1 Longimicrobiales bacterium
TATCCGCAGCACGATCAACGACTTGTGCCGCGAGATCCGCCCTCACGCAGCTGCCATAACGGCAGTATTCGGCATCCCGGACGTGCTCCTCCAGCCAGCCTCTGTCGCCGTAGAGACTTAGCGATTTTGCTTGCCTCCGCCGCCTCCGATTCGCCATCTTCGGGGGTGCGGATCACCCATCGGTGGCGGTCCGGAGCAGGCCAAACGGGGGATCAGGGAGAGCGGCAGCGGATGAACAGAGGAGAGATGGCAACGACGACGCGACGGTCCGCAGCCGACGTGAATGTGGACACCGCATCGCGGCAGATCACGGAGCTGGCGCATGCGTTCCGGGAGTACACGCAGAACGCGCCGGGGCTGAAGGTGGACATTGTGGGGCACGTCGCGGGCAGCCAGCAGTATGTGCATCCGGTCGCCGGATTCCACGTACGTCTGAATGGTGAGGCTGGCAGTGGAATATCGCTGTACGTGTCGTCGCGCTACGGCGAGCTGGTGCGGTGGCGGCAGGGTGCAGGCGCGTTGCGCGAGCGCTTCTCCGTGCATATCGACGAGCCGGGCTTCGGCTGGGGCGACTCGACGTTCCCGAGTGCGCAGGAGCTGGCGCACGATCTCTTTGCGTATATGCAGTTCAACCTGGACGCGATCAGGAAGAACTGATCACATCGGCGACGCGGCCGATCGTCCGCTCGCCGACCCACCCGCGTTCCGCCGCATGCTTCGCGGCGGCCAGCGTATCATCCGACAACAGCAGCTCGCTCCCGACGGAGCGTACCTCCTCGGCGAGCTCGCCGATGGCGCGAGCGCGCGCGGGGTCGGTGGTGACGTTGCGGATGTATACCGCGTGAATCCTGCCCTGGTACTGGTGGACCACATCGCGGTAGATCTCGGGATCTTCCTGTCCGCTGTCACCGATCAGGATGAACGGCATGTCGGGATAGCAGTCGAGGATCTGTCGGATGGCTCCGAGCTTGTGCTCGCCATGGCTGGTCGGGAGCATGCCGCGTTCGCTGATCCCCCAGTCGCGCAGCATGAGAGGCCCGAGCGGAATCGTCTGAAACTCCAGGAACTCGGTGAGAACGGGGTAGAGGTTCCAGGGACTGCTGGAGACGTAGAACACGGGGTTCGCCTCGGAGCCATCGTCGCCGAGGTGAAGGCCGCCGTAGAACTCGGCGACTCCTGCGAACGGCAGGCGAGTGCGTGCATTCTCGAGGAATGTACGCTTCAGCATCGGCAGGAGGCGCGTTGCGTCCGTGCGTATGACGGTATCGTCGAGATCGCTGATGACACCGAACCGTGCCGAGGGGGGTGGCACGAGCACGAGCCCGGATGTGGACACGTGCGTGGCGAGTGTGTGCAGCGGCTCGAGCACTTCGATTTCGACCGGATGCCAGAGACCGGTCGACGGGAGCGGCCGCTCCGGCGCCAGCCAGACGCGATAGAATCCCTCCTCGTCGGTGACCGCGTGCCGCTCGGTGTGCGCGAGGCTGATCCGAAGTCGGGCACCAGCAACCTCATCGGACTCCAGGTGTCGGAACATCGAAGCGACGTTGCGCCACCACGCATCCGAGGCGTCGATCGGAGCGGGCGCCGGATTGGAGAGGACGCGGCCGGACACGAACACCTCGGAAGCCCGGCCGAACCCGCGATAGGGAATCACCTGCCGCGCACCTTCTGACGCGTCGCGCCCCCTGGCGCTCTCGATGCGGCGCTCCACGGAGCGCGCGAGTCGCACCGCCCACCGTTCCAGGCTCATGGCGCCAGCACGGTGCCGAGCACGCGTCTGAGGTCGGACTCCAGCGCCTTTCCCTTTCTGACTACGGCCGCGGCGTGACGATCGACCCGGTCGCGTTCATCGCCGGAGAGGTCCTTCGCGGAGATCACCACGACCGGAACATTGCGGAATCGTGGAGTCGAGCGGAAGACCTCGAGGAACGTGAGTCCGTCCATGATCGGCATGAGGAGATCGAGCAGGACCAGGTCCGGCTCGAACTCGCGCAGCACCGCCAGCGCTTCCTGCCCGTTCGACGCCGTGCGAAGCTCCGATGCGGTGTCTCCGAGCAAGTGCTCGAGCAGCCGTCGCGCGTCCGCCGAATCGTCCACCACGAGGATGCGTGCGCATTTCGACCCGACGTTCCGCCGCAGTATCGTATGAAGCTCCGTGCGGTCGATCGGTTTCTGAAGCACATCGAGGGCGCCGGCGAGGGTGGCGCGGCTCTCGTGTGCGACGACGCTGATGATGACGATCGGGATGTCCGCGAGTTCCGGGTCGGCCTTGAGCGACGACAGCATGTCCCAGCCGTTCAGCCCCGGCATCATGAGGTCGAGCGTTATGAGATCGGGCTTCAGCTCGCGTGCAAGCTTCAACGCGCCCGCTGCGGAATGCGTCGCGATGGCGCGGCAGCCGAACTCCTCGATGTAGTGTGTGAGCAGGATGCGCGAGTCGGACTCATCATCGACGATCAGCACCAGGCGCTCGCCCGGCGCACGCTCCCTCTCTTCCGGCGGGGACAGGGTAGTCCCCGCCTCCGTTTGGTCTTCCCGCTCCGCGGGCATCATGTCGATCGTGAACTCCGTCCCCGCCTGAACCCGGCTGCGGACGGTGAGCGAGTAGCCGAGCAGCTCGCAGAGTGCGCGTGAGATCGGCAGGCCGAGCCCCGTGCCGCCGTATTTCCGCGACGTGGTGCTCTCAGCCTGCTCGAACGCATCGAAGATGGCGCCCAGCCGGTCGTCCGGAATGCCGATGCCGGTATCGCTGACACGGACGCGTGCCGGCCTCGACGTCTCCGGATCGACGTCCACTGCGACCGTGATGTTTCCTTCCTCCGTGAACTTGACCGCGTTGCCGATCAGATTGTTGAGTACCTGTCGCAGTCGTGCGCGGTCGCTGACGATGGGGGCGATGCCGTCCGATATCTGGAGCCTGAGCTGGACCGGTTTGTCACGA
>DATABQ010000393.1:0-3020 GCA_036259495.1 Longimicrobiales bacterium
GTTTCAGAGATCCCGTTGCAATCACGGTCCTCAGTCGCAACACCTCTGAATCGTGACGACGGTCACCTGGGGGATCATCCTCCTCATCGCGGCGCTCATCGCGATCGGCCTCCAGGTTCGCCGCTGGCGCGCAGCACACATCTCGACGCTGCAGTTCGGTGCGGGTATGATTGCGCGCGCTGGCTTTCTCTTCCTCGGTATCCTTTACGCCTCCGGTCTCGTCTATCGCTGGCCGCGGGCTCCACTGTACGGCCTTGGCGTTGTCGGTTTCGGCATACTGTTGAACCTGACCGCTGGAGTGATCGACAACATCCGCCGTGCACGCTCGCCCGGGCACGAGGACGATCGTACGGACCAGTGAAACGGCGGAGGATGCAGCATAGCATGGTGCCACGGCCAGAATCACGAATGCCGGGGGTGTTGTCAGGCGCGCGCGTACCGCTGTCGCTCATCGCGCTCGTCGGCATTCTCGCCGGTGCCTGCGTCCGCCATGAATTCTCCACGGTGGAGGTGGCGCCGGACGTCATGTCGCCCGACCTTCGGACCGCCACGAATCTGCCCGATCAGTTCACGGCGGCATCAGGCGCTGAAACCGCGGGTGACTGCCCACAGCAGCTGACGGACCCCGGGCTGCACACGACGCTCGTGTTGCAGCGGTCGTATATGCTTCCTGTCGCCGATTCGGCCGGCGGGGGCTACGTAGCGGTCGGCGACTACTCGGTAGAGCCGTCAGGCCGGTACGGCGAAGCAGAGGGTGAAGGACTGAGAGTCGATTGCGGCCGGCTGAGTGCCATGGGCGTGGTTCGGCTCTGAAGGCGCCAGAGCCGGCCAAACAAACGGGGGAAGTATGTTCTTCAATGGCTGGTCCGGCATCATCAGGCTGATTGCAGTAGGAATCCCCGCCTACATCGCACTCGTGCTCCTGCTCCGGATCAGTGGCAAGCGGACGCTATCGAAGTTCAATGCAGTCGACCTGGTCGTGACGTTCACGTTCGGATCGATGCTGGCATCGGCGTTCCTGGCCCCTGCTCTGTCTCTCACCACGGTGGTCGCAGGTTTCACGATGCTGGTCCTTCTTCAGTTCGTGACTACGTGGACCTCTGCGCGGTCACGTTTCGTACACACGCTCGTGAAGGCACGCCCCCAGCTGCTGTACCATCGAGGGCAGTTTCTCCGCGACCCGATGAAGGGTGAGCGCATAGGGGACGACGAGATCCTCGCCGCGATCCGCTCCGAGGGGCTCGGCGCGCTCGAGGCAGTGGATTCGGTCATTCTGGAGACGGACGGCTCCCTCTCCGTGGTCTCGAGTGGAAACCGCGGCTCCGATGCGATGAAGGATGTGCGTGGTCATCCCGCGTAGCGAGCCGCGGTCTTCGAGGATCAGGCACAGCCGCGGAGTCCCAGGTTGAGTGCGACGGTGAGGAGTATGGAGAGTACGATACTCCACAGACATCCGCTCCTGCTGAATCTGACTGGCATGTTCCTCCGGCGGTCGGGTTCGGAGCGAGGCGTCGCACGCGCTGTGCCGGCGTGGCGTGACATCGACACGGGCTGACGCCTCCGTAGCCGTTACCCGTCCTGACTGTCATGAGCAGCACGTTCTCTAAACGACTGACTTTCACCCGGCGCAGGGGAACGGACATGGCCCGATCACGGGGACGGACTCGAGGGGGAGGTGCATAAGGACTCCTTGAGAAGGGCTGCCGAGCCGGTGCGCGTGCGCCCCGCCTGCGAGGATGAAGCCGGCATTCTCACTGAACTGGCGATGCGCTCCAGGGCTCACTGGGGCTACAGCGATGCGTTCATGGCACGCTGCCGTCCGCTCCTCACCGTCACGCCCGATTACGTGCACCAGATGCATGTGATGCTAGCCGCCGTGGGCGATGCGATAGTGGGGTTCTACGCTCCCGCTGATGGTGTTCGACCTGACCCGGCAGTAGTCGTTCCCTCAACCCACACGAGGCGCCGTGCTGTCCATTGATCTCATCACAGTGCCGTACGACACCGGCCGCCGCGGCTGGCGCATGGGTGCCGGACCACAGGCCCTGCTGCGCGCAGGCCTGATGCAGACGCTGCGTTCTGCCGGTCACGACGTCGAGCTGATTCCCGTTGAATCAACAGCCGCAGGCGACGATCTGTCGACGTCGTTCGATCTCGCGACGAAGGTCGCACGCGTGGCGCGCTCGAGCCGTGCGTCGCGGCGCTTTCCGCTCACGCTCTCCGGCAACTGTTTCAGCACCATCGGCTCGTTCGGCAGTGTGGATCCGGAAGCGACGGGAGTGCTCTGGCTCGATGCACACGGCGATCTCAATACGCCGGAGACGAGCACGAGCGGCTTCCTCGACGGCATGTCGGCTGCAGCGCTGCTCGGCTGGTGTCATGTCGATCGAACGCGAGACATGCTGGCCGCGCCGCTCGCCGAGTCGCGACTGATGCTCGCGGGCACACGCGACCTCGATCCCGCCGAATCCGCCGCGCTGCAGAAGTCCTCAGTACGAATGCTGTCGGCTGAAGATGCAAAGGACGAAACTGCAGCGGCCGCTGCGCTCGACGCATTTGCCGCCGGCATCACTTCGCTGTACCTGCACGTGGACCTCGATGTGCTCGATCCGGAGCGGGTCGGCCGCGCGAACGAATTCGCCAGTCCGGGCGGGCTGACATCGCAGGACGTGGTGCGGCTGGCGAATGCTGCGGCGTCGAGGCTGAACTTCGCAGGCATGACCCTATCCGCGTATGATCCCGCCATGGACACGGGTGGCGCCGTGGGTCGCGCGGCTCTGGAGATCATCGCGGCGGTAGTGACGGCAGCCGCCGAGATCGATCACTTCACTACGCAGTAGCGCAGGCTCTTCTGCGGCTTGCCGCGGCTCAGGTCCACCACGTCCACGATCCGGGCGCCGGATTCAGCGATCGCGGCTTCGACACGCGCACGTGCGACGTAGTGCATCTCGTATGCGGGACGGCCGCGGACACGCTGCGCGAACCGGCGGAAGTACATCCGGTTCATCGTGTACAGCACA
>DATABQ010000394.1:0-16512 GCA_036259495.1 Longimicrobiales bacterium
CTGGTGGGATGGTCGTTCAGTGCAGCAACCGGCTGCCATGTCTCGCCTCGATCGCCGGATACGAACAGCCCGGCCGGCTCGATGCCCGCGTAAATCGCGCCCGGACCCGCGTAAATCGCGTCGGGCGCATCCGCGGGTCCGGGCGCGAGGTGCCAGATGGCCGCGAGGCCGCGTTCGTCGTCGTAGTGCGGTGCGGTGGCCAGCGTCTCCCAGGTCTGCCCGCCGTCGTCGCTGCGATGCACGTGCGCGCCCCACACCGCGTGGTCCGTGGCGGCCCATGCGGTGCCATCGCGCGGATCGATGAACGCGTGATAGACCTCACGGCCGTTCAGGCGCGGAGTCGATACGTGCCAGCGATCGCGCTCGTCATCGCTGCGTACGATGAACAGGCCGCGCTTCGTTCCGACGAGCAGCGTTACGGGCCGCTCCGGCATCAGGCGCCGATCCGGTCCAATGCGAAGCCGAGTGTCGCCGACAGCAGTCCCGTGCGTGCGCCGCCCGCGCGGTCGAGCACCTCATCCAGCGTGTGCTCGATCGTCTGGTTCACCGCCGCGAACACCGGTTCCGCGGACGGCTGCGCGTTCGACTCCATCAGATAGCTGAACGTCCGGGCCATGCCGCAGTTGGCCAGGATATCGGCGATGACGGAGAACCGGCGATCCGCTTCCTGCGCGACGAGTGTCGATCCGATCTTCACCTCGCGGAACGGCTGGTTGGACCCGCAGGCAATAACGCTGACACCGCTCCGCTCCAGCTCATCGAGCGTGTTCGACGTGACCGATTCCGAGATGGCTGCGCACACGAACACATCCGCGGGCACACCCCAGAAGCGCGAGCGCTCGAGGCCGTCGTGCACGCGCGGATCTTCCGATGGCAGCAGCTTGCCTTCACGGCGGCGCAGCAGATCCTCCACACCGTCCGCATCCACACCCGCTTCGTCGATCAGTGTGCTGCGCGCGTCCTTGATGGCGACGATGCGTGCGCCCTGGCGGGCGAGGTACAGGCCGGCCGCTGCGCCGACATTGCCGAAGCCCTCGAGCAGCACGCGCACTCCCTCCAGCGAGCTGCCAAGACCTTCGTACAGCCGTCGCACCGATGCCGCGACACCGTAGCCCGTGATCACGTCCGCGATCGCCAGCTCCACACCGTCCACTGCGCGCGTGTCAGCGGCGCCAGGCTCGATCGGCGCCGCAACACCGCTCTGCATACGCTCCATGATCGCGCGGAACTGACGATCGTCCGGACCCAGATGCCCGCGCACGACGCCTTCCTGCGGGTGATGCAGCCCCAGGCGTTCGAATGCCGGAATGACATCGAGCACTTCGTCGATGTTGAGATCGCCTCCCGTGCCGTAGCGGTCGCGCAGCACCGGCATGGCAGCGCGATACCAGCGTTCCAGCACATCCGCCTTTGCGGTGTCCGACGGATCGAAGTCGATGCCCGTCTTTGCACCGCCGATCGGCGGTCCCGAGATCGAGAACTTCAGCTCCATCGCCTTGGCGAGGTACGTAACTTCACGGGGATTCACGCCGAGTCGCATGCGTGTGCCGCCGCCGGCGGCGCCGCCGCGCAGCGAATTGATCACCAGCCACGCGCGCGCATCCGTCTCGCGGTCGCTCCATGCGAGCGTCAGCTCCGGTGTCTTCCTCAGAAACGATGCATAGCGTCGCCACATGGGCGCACGCCGCGTCCGCAGTGTGCTGATGGCTGCCTCTCGGGTGAGCCGTTCTTCACGTGTGTAATGTCTGGCCTGGCTGTAATATGGGGAGCCGGGGCGGTCGTCGCGACTGGTCACCCGCGGGTGCGCGGCGGGGCTGCGACGAGGCTGTAGGGACCTGCCGGAGCGGTGCAGGGTATACAATTGCTCACTCCGAATGCCTCCGCGCGGTTCGCACACCTCACTGCACTGGAGCAGTAATCATGGCCAGAATCAGAATCAGCAGGAAAGATGGTACGCCGACATCCTATTTCTGGTCTGACAAGGATGGAACGGACCGTACGAAGCGACGTGTGTACAAGAAGACCGACGAGGGCATCAAGCGGATGAAGGCACTGCGCTTCAACACCGTGACGAACCGGATGCGCCGCACGGCCTAGTGGCTGTCTCCTAAGTTCCGCGGCATTCGAGTGCGCCTGCGCACCGCTGGACACTGCGTCGCAGCTCCACGGAATAGCTCTGCTATGCCGTGGTCGCTGCTCCTTGCCAGCGGCGCGCATCCGCACTCTCGGTGCTCACGTTACTTCGGAGACAGTCCACTAAGGCTGCACCGGTTCGATCAGGATCTGCATCAGACCGCCGCACACTGCCGGGCTCCACGAATCGATCGGATCCGTGAGCTCGACATCGATGATGCGCGGTACACCTGATTCGACCACCTCGGCTGCGGCAGCGATCACATCCGCTTCGCCGCAGCCGCCGCCGATCGTCCCCACGAGGCCGCGCGCCGGATCGATGATCATCTTGCTGCCGGCATGGCGCGGTACCGACCCGCGCGTGCGCAGCACGGTGGCCAGTGCAACGGCGCGGCGGTCCTCTGCGGCTTCGACGGTGGCACGATAGACCTGTTCGTCGATCACGACGTTACCTCCCCCAGAAAACGATCCAGCACCCGCTCACGCGAGCTGATGGACCCGATGTCCGACCCACGCCGCACCGCGATCATCTCGGCGACGATCGCGACGGCGATCTCCGCGGGCGTCTCCGCATGCAGCTCGAGACCGATCGGTGCGCGAATGGTGGCGAGCACCTCGCGCGGGATGCCGCTCTCGAGCAGGGCATGGAACGCAGCGCGTACGCGGCGCCTGCTGCCGATCATCCCAAGGTAACGCGGCCGCGAATCGCTCGCGACGATGCGGTGCAGGCAGTCGAAATCCCACCTGTGCCCGCGCGTGACGAGCGCCACATAGCTGTCCGGCCCGATGGCCACGCCAGCGAACGGATCCACCGCGAAGTCCGCGCGCTGCACACGCACATCCTCATCGAACCGCTCCGGCGACGCCATCTCCTCGCGGTCATCGAGCACGGTCACGCGCATGCCGATCAGCACACCCAGGTGCGCGAGCGGTACAGCGATGTGGCCGGCACCCACGATGATCAGGTGGTCCGGTGCGCGATGCGTCTCCACGTAGACCTGCCACGTGTTGTCGCCGATCGTCACCGCCTCGATGCGCGGTTCCGTCTCCCGTGCGCGAAGCGCTGCACGCGCGCTGCGCTCACCCGCTTCGTCCAGCACCGCGTTTCCGAGCGAGCCCGCGACGTCGCCGTGCTCGTGCACGATCATCCGCGTGACGGGCGCGCCGTCGCGTGCCGCAACCGCCACGGCAACTGCCGATCCGCCCGCGGCCGCGTCGAGCGCTGCCTGCGCCGCGTGCGCCGCAGTGACGATGTCGCTCATTTGTTTTCGATGAAGCGCCAGTAGTCGTCCGGCGTATCGATGTCGATGAGGATTCCCGGATCGATGACCTTCACCTCACGCAGCGTGCGCGCGCTCTCCATGATCAGGGACCGCAGCCCTTCCTCGAGCGGACGTGTGAGCACGTCGTCGAAGACGTCACGACCGATCAGCACGGGGTGGCCGGCGACACCATTGTGAAACGGCAGGATGAGCCGGCCGGGGTTCTCGCGGAAAGAGCGCACGATCGCAGTCACCGTGTCCTCCGCAATGAGCGGCAGGTCGACGGGAAGCACCACGACCGCGCCTGTATCCTCCGGAAGCCGCTGGAGCACCAGCCGCAGTGAATCCAGAGGTGCCGATTCAGGATCGTCGTTGAGCACGGTCTCTGCTCCGAGCTCGCGCGCATGGTCGGCAGTGACGCCGTCCGTCGCATTCACGACCACGTACGTGCGCCGACATCCTGCTGCCCGGAGCGTCGTCATGGCGCGCTCGAGAAACGTCATCGCTCCGACGTTCAGCAGCGGCTTCGGCCGTTCCATCCGGCTGGAGAGTCCCGCGGCGAGGATGACGCCGTCGACGGCAGGTGCGCTCATGGACGGAGCGTAGAACGTTCTCGGCGGGTTTGGCAAGGCCGCTGCACCAGCGCCACGAGCGGCGGAGCTGCGGAGCCGCCACTAGAGCATGGTCGAATGAGGCGCAGGTACGGTCAGCCGTGGAGGAAATCGATCAGCAGCGACGTGACCCTGGCCGGCGCTTCGTTCTGCACCCAGTGCCCGGCATTCGGGAGGCGCTCGATCCGGACGTTCGGCGCGTAGCGCTCCAGCCCGTCCAGCAGCCCGATCGTGAGCGCCACATCCCGCTCGCCCCAGATCACGAGAGTGTCCGCGTCCGTCCGTACCCTCCGGTTCGGGCGATGCCGGGCGGCTGCGCGATAGTAGTTCAGTGCCGCCGTGAGTCGCCCGGGCCGCGACAGAGGGGCGATGTAGCCGTCGATGGCCGCCTCGGTGAACGTGCCTCGCTGCGCCGGCGTCGTTCAGAACAGCCGCCGGATGGCGGCGAAGTCGAACGCGCGGAGTGCCGCTTCCGGCAGCACCGGCAGCTGGAAGAACGCCGCATACCAGCTGCGGAACAGCTGCGGCGGCCGGCGTACGCGCCTCAGGAATACCGATGGGTGCGGCGCGTTCAGGATGGCGAGGCTGCCGGTGAGCTCCGGGTGCGCCGCTGCAAAATGCCACGCGATGATACCGCCCCAGTCGTGGCCGACGATGTGCGCGCGGCCCTGAGGAGTCGACTGAACGATGGCCGCCACGTCGCTCACGAGGTGGTCGATCGCATACGGCTCCAAACCCTCAGGCGCGCCCGAGTCGTTGTAGCCGCGGAGATCGGGCGCGAGAACAGTGAATCCGGCCTCCGCCAGCGGAGCCATCTGGTGGCGCCAGGACGTCCAGTTCTCCGGAAACCCGTGCAGGAGTACGACGGGCGGGCCGGTGCCCCTGCGGGCGACGTGCAGGTTGACGCCGTCTGTCGTGGTGATCAGCTGATGGTCGATCTGCGCGCTCATGTGTGAGGATAGGGAGGGCGGAGGGGAGGGAAAAGCCGTCCGACCTGGAAAAGTGCCGTACACCGTGGAAAGCCCATGTCGGGATCGGCCTGACTGGAACGTGGAAAGCAGGTCCGACGCGTTGCCCGCGCATGCGCACCGGTTTTACGTTACATCCATGCATGCCATGATCGACCTCACCGTCAACGGCGATCGCCGCTCTGCCGGCATCCCCGCCCATTACACGCTGCTCGAGACGCTGCGCTACGCCCTCGGCATGACCGGGTCGAAGCAGGGCTGCGACAAGGGCGACTGCGGCGCATGCACTGTCCTGCTCGACGGCGAGCCCGTCCTCTCCTGCATCACGCCAGCCTGGGAAGCCGAAGGCCGAAGCGTCACGACGGTCGAAGGAATCGCGTCGCCCGGCGAGCTGCACGCGCTCCAGGATGCGTTCGAGATCACCGGTGGTGCGCAGTGCGGCTTCTGCACACCCGGCGTGCTCATGTCGGCGTACGCTCTCCTCGAGTCGAATCGCAGCCCGACCCGCGACGAGATTCGCGACGCGCTCTCGGGTAACCTGTGCCGGTGCACGGGCTACACGAAGATCTACGAGGCCGTCGAGATTGCGGCAGTGAGGATGAGCGATAGCCGCCTCGCGCGGGACTGCGGGGAGCGGGAATCCTCTCCCTCGCGGGAATCCTCTCCCTCGCGGGAATCCGCCGCGTCGCGGGAATCCTCTCCCTCGCGGGAATCCGCCGCGTCGCGGGAGTCCTCTCCTTCGCAGCGCGTTCCGGCTTCGGATGCTCCTGCGCAGCCGAACCCGGTGCCGCCGGGGCATGATGCGCCGGTGATTCCGGGCGAGAAGGTGACGGAGGAATGAGGCCGGAGGAGCTGCGTCCGCGGCAGGCGGAGAGTGCGGTGGCGCCGGAAGATCTCGAGCAGCTCGCGACTGAAGGAGCGGGCGCGCCCACCGTCATCGGCCGGCGCAATCGCAAGATCGATGGCTACGGCAAGGTCACGGGCGCGACGGTCTACACGGACGATATGGCGCTGCCGGGTATGCTGCACGGCAAAATCCTGCGCTCACCGCATCCGCACGCGAATATCACCTCGATCGATACGTCGCGCGCGGAGGCGCTGCCCGGTGTGCACGCGGTCGTCACAGGGCGCGACATGCCGGTTACGTACTGCGTGATTCCGTGGACGCGCGATGAGTATCCGCTGTGTGTCGATCGCGTCCGCTACATCGGCGACGGCGTGGCTGCGGTCGCGGCGATCGATGAGGAAACGGCCAACCGCGCGCTACGACTGATTGATGTCGAATACGAGATGCTGGAGCCGATCCTCGAGCCGGAGCGATCGCTCGAGAGCGATGCGCCGCAGATCCACGAGCCAGGCAAGCCGGGCCGCAACGGCAACATCACGAAGCACGTGCGACTGGAGTTCGGCGACGTCGATGCAGCACTGGCGGATTCCGAAGTGGTGGTCGAGGATGAGTACTTCTTCCAGGGATCGACGCACACTCCGATCGAGCCGCACTGCGCGATCGGCCTGTACGACGCGACGGGCAAGCTGACCGTGTGGAGCGCGACGCAGGTGCCGCACTACCTGCATCGCGAGCTCGCGCGCGTGCTCGATCTCGACGTCGCCCGCATCCGTGTCGTTCAACCCGCGGTCGGTGGCGCTTTCGGTGGCAAGTCCGAGCCGTTCGACCTCGAGTTCTGCGTCGCGGCGCTGTCACGCAAGTGCGGCCGTCCGGTGAAGATCCTGTACACGCGCGAGGAAGTGTTCTACGCGCACCGGGGTCGTCATCCGATGAAGATGAAGTACCGCACCGGTGCGTCGCGCGACGGCCGCATCCGCGCTGTCGACGGCCACATCCTCGCCGATGGCGGTGCGTACGCATCGTTCGGGCTGGTGACGACGTACTACTCCGGCCAGCTGCTCACGGCGCCGTACACATTCGACACATACCGCTTCGACTCGACGCGCGTGTACACGAACAAGCCTGCATGCGGACCGAAGCGTGGACATGGCAGCGTGCAGCCGCGCTTCGCGTTCGAGGTGCAGCTCGACAAGGTCGCGGAGCGGCTCGGCATCGATCCGATCGAGATCCGGCGTCGCAATTTCATTGGCGAGCGGACGCGTACGATCAACGAGCTGCGCGTCACATCGAACGGCTTCATGCAGTGCCTGGATGCGGTCGAGCGCGCGAGCGACTGGCGGGAGAAGTTCCGTCGCATGCCGTTCGGCCGCGGCGTCGGCGTAGCGGGCTCGTGCTATATCTCCGGCACGAACTACCCGATCTATCCCAACGAGATGCCGCAGGCTGCCGTGCAGATCCAGATCGAGCGGAGCGGCCGCGTCGCGGTGTTCACGGGCGCCAGCGAGATCGGCCAGGGCAGCAACAGCATGGTCGCGTACATCGCCGCTGAGGAGCTTGGCGTGCCACTCGAGTACGTGCGCGTCCACGCGACCGACAGCGATCTCACTCCGGTTGACCTCGGCGCGTATTCATCCCGCGAGACGTTCATGGTCGGCAATGCATGCCTCATGGCGGCGACGGATCTGCGCAAGCGTATCGCGAAGGTGATCGCCGAAGAGTGGGACACGACCCCGGCGCAGGTCGGCCTCGCCGGCGGCTGGGCATTCGACCTGCGCGACACCGCGCGACGCATGCCTGTGTCCGAGGCGTTCAACATCGCGGAAGCGAAGCTCGGCACCCTCGCTGCCGTCGGCAATTACAACACGCCGAAGGATGTGCACGGCGAGTATCGCGGCGGCACGATCGGCGCATCGCCCGCGTACTCGTTTACGGCACACGTCGCGGAAGTCGATGTCGACGTGGAGACCGGCATCGTGAGCGTGCAGAAGATCTGGATCGCGCACGACTGCGGCCGCGCGCTGAATCCCGTGCTCGTCGAGGGGCAGATGGAGGGCTCCGCGTATATGGGCTTCGCCGAGGCGCTCATGGAGGAGCAGGTCTTCAAGGATGACGATCATGGCCGTGCCGGGCTGCACAATGCGCCATCACTGCTGGATTACAGGATGCCGACGTCGCTGGACACGCCGGAGCTCGAGTCGCTGATCATTGAGTCGATCGACCCGGAGGGTCCGTACGGCGCGAAGGAGGCAGGCGAGGGTCCCTTGCATCCGTCGATACCGGCAATCGCCAATGCGATTTACGATGCCACCGGCGTTCGCATGGACGCGATGCCGTTCTCACCGCCGAACGTATGGCGTGCCTTGCAGGATGCCGGTGCGCGTGCGGCGTGGGAGAGCGCGCGCTCGGGCGATGCATCCACCGAGGTCGCCGCCGACTGACGAGCGATACGTCTGAATCACCACGATCCGGAGGTGTACCGTGTACAGACTCGCTGGCGCGATTGCAGCCGTTGCGCTCACCGCGTGTGCAACAGCGGACCCGAACGCGATCGGCGCTACGGAGGAACGCGTGACCATGTCGGACGGTGGCGCTCAGGTCCTCGACGTGAATATCTCCCGCGGCGATCCGGCGCAGGCCACGCAGCTCAATGCGTCCCGCGAAGCGATCTGGCTTCTGCTGCCCGAAGTCTACGAAGAGGTGGGGCTGCCGGAGCCTGCGATGGATCAGTCGACCTGGACCGTCGCCGTTCAGGACCACGTCGCGATGCGACGCATCGGCAGCGAGCGGATGTCGCAGCTGCTGGAGTGCGGCCGCGACATGACGGGTGCGCATGCCGATACCCATCGCATCCGGCTGAACGTTCGCACCTGGCTCACCGGGAATGCGCCCGCTACGGAAGTTCACACACGAGTGGAGGCGACAGCGACCTCCGTCGAAGGACGTGCAGGCACGATCACGTGCACGACACGCGGCGTTCTGGAACAGCGGATCGCCGAAGCGCTGCGCACCCGGCTTGCGGACGGTCAGCCGCGGCCGACACCCTGACCATCTCGAACTGATCATGTGCAGAAACATCAAGCCCCTGTTCAACTTCGATCCGCCCGTCACGGATGACGATGTTCGTGCGGCCGCGCTCCAGTACGTGCGCAAGGTGAGCGGCTACACGAAGCCGTCGCAGGCCAACGAGGCCGCGTTCAACGAGGCGGTCGACAGCGTCGCGAGAGCGACATCGGCGCTTCTGGAGTCGCTGACCACGAACGCGGCGCCGCGCGACAGGGAAGTGCTGATCGAGCGCGCTCGCGCGAGGTATCGCACCGCGAGTTGAGCCAGCACTGCGGGCGGTACTGCACTGCGAGACTGAGCCCGCACCTGCGGACTGAGCGTGCAAAGCGCGCTGCGCCGAACCGGCATGCACACTGGGTTTCTGGACGCGGTCATTGACCTGCATGACCCCGCGACGGCAGATTGTCCGGACTCCTCCCCCGCCGCGGCGCACGCCGCGGTGACCCGCTGAAAGCGCGCACTGCGCACAGGTAACAGCGGAGCCATTGCATGAGTACGACGACTGAAGCTCTGGAGCCGGAGCTCGAGCGGCCGGTACCGCCCGATGCACCGCTGCGTTTCGAGTACGACACGCGGCGTACCCTGCTCGTGGTCCGCAGTGTCGCGGCGATCCTCGCGCTGCCGTTCATCGCCGCGCTCATCATGCGCAGCACGGGCGTGTTCGCGGTCGTGGCACTGTTGCTCGCGGCAGCGAGTGCGTGGCTGCTCGTGATCGCGCAGCGCCGCCTCGTGCCGCGTCCGGGTTGCGTGACAGTGGCGGCGGACGGTCTGTCCCTTGGTGGTACGATGCTGCGCTGGTCGGACATCGTTGTCGTGAGTCAGACGATGCTCCACGGCGGCATCGCGTTCGGCACACGCACCAACCCCACCGCCGTCACCGTCCATGCGGACCTCGCCGGCTACACGGGCTTCGCAGCCGCGACCATCGAGCGTATCGCTGCCGCACGCACGAGCGACGAGCCTCCGCGCCACACCGCGCGCGCCGACTCGCTGTTTCAGCGGCGGCGTGCGGAGGACCTCATCACGGGTTCGGCATCGCTTGCCGGTGTCGTTCTCGGACTCGCAGTCGGCCCCGGGTATTTCGCCCTCACGGCGATGGCGTTGCCGCGGCTCGTGTGGCACTGGCTCAGTGCACCATCCACGATCGCGGTCGACGATACGGCCGTCTGGATCATCCGCCCGCTCGCGCGCGATGCAGTTCCGCTCCGCGCCATCGAAGATGTCGGGCTTGCAATGGCCGGTCGCATAGCTTCGCTGGTGGTGGTGCTCGAGCACCGCGGCCGTGGCGCGATCCCGATCAGCGGCCTCGGTGCCAACGCGCTGCCGCTGTTCGACGCCGTGACGGCCGCGCGCATGCGTGCACGACTCGCGGCGCGCACCGGTCCCGCCGCTGTACGGAGCGGCTCTGCAATCCGACTGGCCGACTCGCGGAAGCGGATGCTCCAGCGCGCGGGCACCGTCGCGCTCCTGTTCGTGGCCGTGGCATGGCTCACCGTGCTCACAGGTGTACCGCTCCGTACGGCCGCACGGCTGGGCAACACTGGAATCGCACGTGCTGCGATCGTGCTCGGGTCGCCGCTCGGTTTGCAGGGCCGCGACGGCATGACGGCGCTGCATCACACGGCGAACGGTAACCATGCGGACATCGCTCGTGCGCTGCTCTCTGATGGTGCGGATGCCGATGCGCCATCGGAGCGCGATGCTCTGACGCCTCTCCACGTCGCTGCCGCGCGCGGGCACACCGAGGTCGTGGAGGTGCTGATCGCCGGGGGTGCGAATGTGAACGTGCGCAGTGCGGCCGGCCGCACGCCCCTGGCGCATGCTGCGCTCGCTGATGCGAGCGGCGACGGCGAAGCCGCAGCGCGACTGGTCCAGGCCGGCGCTGATGTTGCGATCGCGGACGCGGACGGCCGAACTGTGCTGCACCATGCCGCGCTGAATGGCCACGCGTCGCTGATACGCAGCGTCATCGCGGCCGCCACGGCAGATGAGGATGCGATCGATTTCGGGAATGTTGCCGCGGCAATCGAGGCCGGCGACACTGCGGGCAGCAGACCGCTGCACGCTGCGGTGCTCGCGAAGCAGCAGGATGCGGTCGCTGCACTCGTCGCTGCCGGTGCCGATGTGAACGCGCGCGGGAGAGGCGGTCGTACGCCGCTCGCTGCCGCTGCTGCCGCCGGCGCACCCGCCGCGATCGCGAGCATGCTGCTCGATGCAGGTGCCGGCGCTGCTCTTGCTGACGACGACGGGTGGAACGCCGTCCAGATTGCAGTTCGCGAGAACAGCGTGCCGCTGCTCGAGCTGTTCGCCCGCAGCCGTGCACCGCTGAACGCCACGAGCGGCCGGATCGCGCCCGCGCTCTGGCTCGCGGCGGACGCCGGCAACACCGCTGCCGCCCGCGCTCTGCTGCGCGGCGGTGCGAGTCCGTACGTGAGGTGGAATGGCCGACGTGCGATCGATGTCGCGCGAGCGAATCGCAATGCGGCGCTGCTGGCACTCATGCAGATGAGGTGATTTTGGGAGAACCGGACACTGCCGCAGCCAGCTTCAGCCAGCCGCGGCGGTTCATACGTCACACCGCCGACGTGCCGATCGAGGTGCGCGCAGTGCGCGGCCGCGAGGCGAGGCGGCAGCCGGCCATCAACATCAGCGAAGGCGGCCTGTCGTTCGTCGCGGAGAATGACATCCCGGTCGGCACGACGCTCGAGATCCGCATCGATTCGGTGCAGCCGCCGTTCGAGGCGAAGGCGCGGGTGGTGTGGACGCGGGGGGAGGACGATGGCCACTGCATCGGCGTGCAGTTCCTCGACGCCGATGACGCATTCCGCGCACGCATGGTCGAGCAGGTCTGCTCGATCGAGAGCTACCGCCGGCAGGTCGAAACCGAGGAGGGCCGCACGCTGACGCGCGAAGAGGCCGCGCAGGAGTGGATCAGCCGATACGCCGGCAGGTTCCCCACGGGCTGACCCCACATTGCCGGTGCAATGACGTGAGTTCTCGCTATGATGAGCTCGCCGGCACGGCACGTTCCGTCATTTCAGGGGCACCCACAGCCGCACCACCTCATCGACCATGACCGTGGCGATCGCTGCAGAACCCCAGTGTTGACCCGCACGCGTTCGCGGGGCCATCTTGGCAGTTCCTGCCTCGACGGCCGGCGTCCTGCCCAACGCCGCTGATCGAGCGGTTCAGTCACGCCCTGATCGTATGCTTTGCTCGTGAGCCGGCAGCAATCCAGGCCGGTGCCCGCTCCACGTATGAGCAGCACCCGCCGAGCCGCGAATAGCAGCCCCACCATTCCGTGCCTGAGGGTGGCACGGGCGACGGCAGCAATCGGCACGCTTGTGCAGCCAGTCGGTCACGACCGACTGTGACTGAGAGGCACGAAGTGCGTACGGTGCCCCCTGCATGCGCCCAACAGACCACGCCGAGCGTACATGCCTGTTCCATCCGTCTCACCCAGCCATGGAGCCGCCCCGCGATATCCCTCAACGTAGTCTCTGGCGACAGCACGTTCACCAGGACTCCGCATGCACGAGAATCGCGCACAGACGAGGGCCGGCACCAGGCCCAGGCTGCTCCAGCAGGTGCGCCAAGCGATCCGGGCGAGGCAGTACAGTCCCCGGACCGAGGAGGCGTACGTCGGATGGATCCGACGCTACGTGCTGTTCCACGGGCGACGTCATCCCGAGGAGCTGGACGGTGCCGCCGTGGCCGCGTTTCTGACGCATCTGGCCGATGCTCAGAGCGTGGGCGCGTCGACGCAGAACCAGGCCGCGAGCGCTCTGCTGTTCCTGTATCGCGAGGTGCTGGCGCAGCCGATAGAAGCAGCCGAGGACATCCTGCGGCCGCGCAGGCCGCGTCGGTTGCCCACCGTGCTCTCACCCGGCGAGGTCGGTGCCGTCCTGGGCGAGATGCGCGGCACGCAGAGGCTGGTTGCACAGCTGCTCTACGGCTCCGGCCTCCGGCTGATGGAAGCGCTGAACGTGCGCGTGAAGGATGTGCAGCTCGAGCGTCGTGAGATTGTCGTCCGCGGCGGCAAGGGCGGCGATGATCGGATCACGATGCTCCCCGCAGCACTCCGCGCCGACATCAAGCGACAGATCGAGCGAGTGCGCGCACGGCACAGCAAGGACTGTGAGGCGGGCGCCGGCTGGGTCGCGATGCCGGCGGGCCTGGAGCGGAAGATGCCGGGCGCAGGCCGACAGCTGGCGTGGCAGTGGCTGTTCCCTGCAGTGCGCCGTCACACCGATCCCGAAACCGGTCAGCAGCGCCGCCACCATCTCCACGAATCATCGGTCCAGCGCGCCGTCTCGCAGGCGGCGCGGACCGCCGGGATGTCGAAGCGCGTAACGTGTCACACCTTTCGCCACTCGTTCGCGACGCATCTGCTCCAGTCCGGCTACGACATCCGCACGATCCAGGAGTTGCTCGGCCATCGCCAGGTGGAGACGACAATGATCTACACGCATGTGCTGAACGGCGGCCCCGGCGTCCGGAGCCCGCTGGACGCGCTGCTGCTGGACGGCTGAGAGAGGTTACCCGGTCAGCTCCGACGGGGTCATGGGGCAGCGATGCGGGGGTGCGCTTCCTCGCGCGGCCGAGCGAGACACCGGTTTGTGGCGCTGCGTGAAGACTCAGCGCCATCAACCGCGGCATGCTTTGCAGCCTATCCATGAGGGCGGTATCGCGGTGCCGCGTGTTCTGAATGCAGTTACAGCCGCCGAGGCGCCGGCATAGATTGTCTCCGCGCAGTCCAGCTGGCGGATGTGCATTGGGGCGGCTCATCGGTCCCGCTGGCAACGTCTGCTTTACAGCCTATCCCATTGACTGCTCGTGGTTACATTGGGGAGTGGTGGGCACTTCCGGGCACAGGGTGTTTGGCGAAAGTTGCATGGTTCGCGCGGTGGGAGTGTAGGGGTGTTCAGTACATACCGCGTTATGCCGCGCGAGCTCGGAGCGCATGAGACTTCGCCTTCCGAAGCACACAGAAGCTGGTTGCATGGCGTAGCGCGAGATCGTGGCGCTGCCAGCAAACGGCGGTGCACGGTGAATAGCAGCATTGGCGCTCGGCCACCGTCCGAACTGCGGAGCTCGACCGGCTGCATCGTCGGAGCAGAAAACGGTCGCCTGCTGCTTCTCTCGCGAATAGTGCCAAGTGAAGTCTGAACGCCAACACAGCGCGCTCACCCTGCACCGGAGTTGAGCTGGGTTCAACTCGAGTACAGAGATCGGCGTCTGCTTGATCGTGCTTTACAACGCGAAGTACCGCCGATCTCTTGATTGCGTCTGGGCTCTGATCGCGTGATCCAGAGCGCGCTGCGTGGGCTTCAGGCTTTAAAGACCAGTACCGCTGGTTCACGGTAAGGAAGCAGCAGCGGACCTCAGCGGCGTCTTGAAAATTGTATCGCGGTGTTGCAGAGTTCGGACGGTGGCCGAGCGTTCAGCGGGTAGATCACCGTTCCACCGTTTGCTGGCCGACCGGTAACGGCACTCTAGCGGAAGCGCCCTTAGTGCCAGAGACTTCAAGCGCGGCATAACGTTGGGTGAAGCTGTCGAGCAGATCGGTGAGCGCGAGGGTGCTGGTGGAAACTCGTATCGCAGTTCAGTTGCGACGGTGCTGGCGTGGCTCGCAGCTTACCCTATGGCGTTATGCCGCGCCAGCTCGGAGCGCTTGAGACTTCGTCGTCCGAAGCAGGAAGAAGCTGGTTGCATGGTGTAGCTTGAGATCATGGCGCTGCCAGCAAACGGCGGTGCACGGTGAAGAGCAGCATCGGCGCTCGGCCACCGTCCGAACTATGGAGCTCGACCGGCTGCCCGATGGGAGCGGCAAAGGTCCACTGCTGCTTCTCCCGCGACTGGGTACCAGGTGAAGTCTGAGCGCCAACACAGCGCGCTCACCGTGCGCCGCAGTTGAGTTGGGTTCAACTGGAGTACAGAGATCGGCGTCTGCTTGATCGTGCTTTAGAGCAATTGAGTACCGCCGATCTCTTGATTGCGTCTGGCCTCTCATCGCATGATTCAGAGCGCGCTGTGTAGCTTTGGGCTTCACAGAACAGTACCGCTGATTCACGGTAGGGAAGCAGCAGCGGACCTCAGCAGCGTCTTGAAAGCTTCCACCGTGTTGTTGCTGAGTTCGGCCGGTGACCGGGCGTGCAGCGAGTAGATCACCGTTCCACCGTTTGCTGGCCGACCGGTAACGGCACTCTAACGGAAGCGCCCTTGGTGCCAGAGACTTCAAGCGCGGCATAACGTTGGGTGCAGCCGACGAGCAGATCGGTCAAGGTGAGGGGCGCTGGTGATAACTCGTATCGCAGTTCAGGTATGAAGGCGCTGGCAGGGCTCGCAGCTGACCCTTATGCGTTATGCGGCCAGCGAGCTATTGACCATCTTCGAATACTCGCGCTCACCGGCTCGCCAGCCTGCCGAAGTAGCGCACGTTGTTGGTCGCTCCAGGCATTCCGAAACTGAGAACGGGTCCGCGGACTGGGGAAGCGTGCTCCTGGACCGCTGAGTTCTACGGAGCACGGCCTCTGGGACCGCCACGTTCGCGGAGGTGCAGGATTCGGCAGGAGCACGCCGGCCACGAGGTGAGGCAACGTGCTCAACTCGCCCGGTAGAAGCGCCGCTGGCAGTGGCAGATCCGTTGTCACGGTACCTTGCTGAAGGCGCGCTCTGGCTCCTTCGTGAAGCAACGGCCGGTAAGGCGGCGCTCGACACCGTCAGCGATCTGAGCAGTGCGCTTTGGCGTAGAATTGGTCTTCGGGTGATTCAGACGTCTGTGCGCAGCAGGTCCTGAAGGCCCATTCCCGCCGGGCGCACTCCGGAGTCATCGGGGTTCGAGCCGCCGGTCCATGGTGAGTAGCGCCTGGGTCGCGGGAACGAGGTGCGCTATGGCCAGCGCGCCGGAGCATTGAAGCTTCACCCCGCAGCAACTGTCCGCATAACGTTGGGTGCAGCCGACGAGCAGATCAGTCGGCGTGCAGACGCTGGCGAGAACTCGTATCGCAGTTCAGCTGTGAAGGTGCTGGCAAGGCTCGCAGCTGACCCTTGGGCGTTATGCGGCCAGCGAGCTATCGACCGCCGCAGGAAGTTAGCGCACGCCGGCGTGACGGCCCGCCGAAGTAGCGCACGTTGCTGGTCGCTCCAGGCATTTCGGAACTGAAGAACGGGTTCGCGGAGTCAGGACGCGTGCTCCTGGATCGCTGAGTTCTACGGAGCATGGCCGCTGGGACCGCCACGCTCGCGGAGGATCGGCGTTCGCCAGGAGCACGCCGACCACGAGGTGAGGCAACGTGCTCAACTCGCCCGGTTGAAGCGCCGCTGGCAGTCGCAGCTCCATTGTCGCGGTACCTGGCTGAAGGCGCGCTCTGGCTTGAGTACAGAACGGTCTTGAGTCGGCGCTTCGAATCCGTCGGCGAAGTGAGCATTGCGCTGTGGCTTGCGAGAGAACTCGGTGATTCAAGCATCCATGCGCATCAGGTTCGCAGGACTGTTCCCCGGCGCGCACGTCGAGATGGTTTGGGGATCGAAACGCCAGGGCGTGGTGAGTAGCGCCTACGTCGCGGGCACCAGAACGAGTCGCGCTATCGCCAACGCGCAGGAGCATTGAAGCCTCACCCCGCAGG
>DATABQ010000395.1:0-5787 GCA_036259495.1 Longimicrobiales bacterium
CGCCGTGCGGCGGCACCTGCCGGCGCTCCGCGCGACGGCCGCCCAGCCTGGTGCCGAGGGTGCACAGGTCGATGCGGCGATCGGCTGCGCCTGGGCGGGCGATGCCGAGTGTGCGCGAGAGCTGCTCGCCAACCTCGGCACTCGAGCCGAGCTCAGGCCCTGGTCGACGGTCGAGGTGCGTGCCGCATACGCCGGCATCGCGCGTGCGGAGGGCGACCTGCGGCGCGCCCTCCAGATAATGGCGGAGACACGCACGAACTGTCACGGATGCGAACTCACGTTCATCGGTCGTCTCTACGAGGAGCTGGAGCAGCCGGACTCTGCCGCCGCCGCGTACGAGCGCTACATCGGCACGCCGAGCATGGACCGCCTGTGGAACGACGCGATGCTGCCCGTGATGCACGAGATGCTCGGCGGGTATTACGAACAGCGCGGCGATGCCAATGCGGCAGCGCAGCATTACGCGCGCGTGATCGCGCTCTGGCAGAACGCCGACCCGGTGCTCCAGCCGCGCGTCGAAGCAGCGCGGCAGCGGCTGGCTCAGTTGCAGCCGGACCGCTGAACGCGCGCCGCCCGCGGCCCTGCGGCGTCACCACGCTCGCCGTCCAGTGCAGCCTCACCTGGCACTCGCTGGCCACCGCTCTACAGTTCGCGCACCCAGATATTCCGGAAGCTGATCGGCGGACTCGGATCCCCGTGCGCCTGGAGCAGGATCGGAGCGGACTCGTACGCGTTGTACTCCGGCGCTCCGCGATAGCGCGTTTCGCCGAGCAGCTCGAAGTCGTCCTGAACGAGCACGCCGTTGTAGAACACGGTGACACGCGCGGGCGCGGTGAGTGCTCCCTGCGCATCGAAGCGCGGCGCGCGCCACACGACGTCGTACGTCTGCCACTCCCCCGGAGGACGGCTCGGATTGGCGAGCGGGATCGCCTGCTTGTAGATGCTGCCCGCCATCCCGTTGACGTACGTGCTGTTCCGGTAAGAGTCGAGGATCTGGAGCTCGTACCCCGTTCCCGCCGTGGAAAGGAAGAGCCCGCTGTTGCCGCGCGCCTGCCCTTCCCCGGTGATGTCCTCCGGAACGCGCCACTCGACATGGATCTGGAAGTCACGGAACTCGCGCCGGGTCCGGATGTCGCCCGCAGGCTTGTGCACCGTCATGACGCCGTCGGCGACGATCCACCCGGCGGGCGACCCGTCGCTCGCGGCGACCCACTCATCGAGGCTCGTGCCGTCGAACAGCACGATCGCATCAGATGGAACCGCTGCCGGTCCGTCGATCGGTGGTACAGTGACGACCGCAGGCACAGGCTCCCAGACTTCCGTCTGCTCCGGGGGCACCTCGCCGGCGTTCTGGGCGGCTGCCGGGAGGGTGAGGATTGCGAGCGTGAACAGAGACAGAACGGCCTGCCGGACGAGCCGTGTCATGGGTCCTCGTGGGAGAAATACAGAGAGCGTCTTCGGCCGATTATTGGGAAGCGCACGGGCGTGGCGCAGATCAGCGGATCGACGGAATATCGGTAGGATAAAGCGTCAGCACCCGGGTCCACAACTATTTCGTCTGGCCGACGCGGGAACAGCCCGTCCATGCGGCCGTATCATGAGCACTGCGCCGACCGTTCAGCTCGGCGTTGGCGACCCCGGCGAGCGGACCATGAACGCGATCCGTCACTATCGGATCGGCCATTGCCTTTCGTGGCAGGGCCATCACTCATGAACGGCGCACACCAGCCCCACACCCAGTAGAGCGCTCATGATGAATCGCACCCGCTGCCCCATCCTGTCCATTGCCGCCGCGGTCTGCATCACTGCCATCGCAGCCTGCAATGACGGTCTCCCGACCGGCTCTACGTCGGTGGTGGACTGCGCCGCCGGGGCGGGAGTGACACATCGTGGACAGCTGACAGGATCGCCGACATGGACGCGGCAGAACGGGCCGCATCGGCTGGTCGACACCGTGACGACCACTGGCACGATCACGATCGAGGCCGGCGCGCTCGTGTGCGGTACGCCCGGCAGCGTGCTCGCGCCGTCGATTCTGCGGGTGCAGGGGTCAGCGGATCAGCCAGTGGTGCTCACGGCGACGGATTCGATTGCCGGCTGGGGCGGCATCCGCAGCGTGGAGAGTTCGGACAGCAGTGTGATCCGGCACGCGGTCATACGTCATGCCCACGTGGCCGTTCAGCAGACGCATCAGTACGGCGATAGAACCGTCGTGGAGAACACGACGATCTCGCAGTCGCGCGGCCCCGCTCTCGTGGGCAGCATAACAGCGCGCCATGTGGTCATGGACACTTCGTGTGCGGGCGCCGTGCACGCTGGCTGTGAGGCCGTCATAGCGCCGTCGTATACGTCCGTGAGGCTGATCGAGCCGATGATCCGCGACACGCGCGGCGGCGGGATATTCGTGCAGCAACGCGGCGATGTCGACCTGACGGGCGGCACCATCGTCGGCAGCCGGGGCGTGGGCATCCGAACGGTGTTCTCCGTGCGCGGCAGCGGCATTCTGCTGTTGAGGTCACCGGTGCGAATCACGGGCGGCGACACGATCCCTCTCTACCTCGGTGGCGGTCTGCCCGCCGTACTGCAGGAGCGCGACGCTCAGCTCCAGCTGCTGGGCAACGCAATCGACGAGATGCATGTGTATGAGCTCGCAGCCGAGAGCATTGTATACCGGGAACTGCCCTGGACCGTCACTCCCTACTGCGACCTGAATGGGCACATCGGGAGGATCCGCCTCGAACCAGGAGCGACCCTCACATTCGATGCTTCCTGCGAGGCGTGGGGTGAAGTCGTTGGTGACGGCACTGCTACCGATCCCGTCACCATCCACGGCGACGGCGTGACCATCATCTCGCGAACCAGAGACGTTGCGACTCGCCTCTCACATGCGAACATCACCGCCACCCACATGATCTTCGAGTCGGCAGCCGCGGTTCTGGAGGACATCGTGCTGGACGGCGGATCGATCCGCTTCGCAGCGCCTGGCTCGCGGCTGACGCGCGCACACGTGCGCGGCAGTGACGAGGACGGCGTCATAGTCGCAGCGGATGACGTGGTGATCAGCGACTGCACGATCGAGGACAACGCGCGTCACGGCGTGAACGTCGAGTCCGGCGAGCCGCGCATCGAGCGCTGCAACCTGCGCGGCAATGGCGGCGCGGGGATCAGCAACAGCGGCGCCGGCACCGTCGACGCGCGGGACAACTGGTGGGGCGCCGCATCCGGCCCGCTGGGTCCGGATGGCGACGGGGTTGCCGGTGCGGTGCTGTACGAGCCATTCCGGACCGAAGTGGTGTCCTGGTAGGTGCGCGACTACAGGGTGATACGGTTCATGAGCTTGTTCTTCAGAACCTTCAGTCCAACGACTCTCATGGCTGGAAGGTAGCTTCCGGTAGCTACTTCGGACAACTCGCGCAACGGGAGGCGTTCAATCCAGAGAAAAACGAATCAGCTTCGATGCGAGTGGCGTTGAGCGATAGAGTGTCTTGGCCGTGCTGCCGGATTCGGGGGCACGCACCTCCATCAGACCGAAGCCCGCAAGCGGTTGCAGCACTGCACGTGCGAGCGCGATGGGCGCGAGCGGCCACGCGGGCGATCCGCTCGGCGCGTTATCCAGGACGAATGGCAGGACCACGTCGGGAAGCAGAGCATCGGCCGTGCGCCACTCGGCCGCGGCTGCGGGCAGCTGGTAGAGTGTGAACGCGACCTGCTGCTGTAGCCCCGGCCATTCGATGTCGCTGACGTACTCGAAGTCGAACTTGCGAAACCACGCGCGGAACAGGAGCGCAAACAGCTCGCCGGCGCGCGCCGGATCGGCGAGCCTGCGTCCGTTGCGCGTAACGTGAAAGCGCTGCGATCTGCGGTGCAGCAGACCGGCCACATCGCAGATCAGGCGGGCGGAGTGAAGCGGCCACACGTCCTGCTCCGTGATGCGCTTGCTGTGGGCGCGCAACCATGCGAAGTCGTCGGCGAGCTCGAGGTGATCGATCAGATCGTTCACGACCGTGAGCTTGAGGTTGCCCGCCTGAGTGGCGTCCAGCGGCCCGTGCTCGATCGCGAATTCGAGCAGTGCACGCGCGCGGCGGAAGAGTGCGGCGTGCCCGATGTCGTCGAGCGAAAGACCCTGCTCCAGCTGCACTGCGCCGTGCGGGTCCTCCCAGGCGCTCGACAGCAGGCGCTGTACCTGGGCGGGCGAGAGGCCGCCCAGCTCGGTCTGGAGTCGCGTGTTGTAGCCGCGGGTGCGCTGCTCCATCGTGCGGTTCAGCGCTGCCATCATCGTGTCTTCGTCCGCGTCCTCGCCCAGCTCCGCCATGACCTGAGCGACGGCGTCACGCAGCTCGCTGCGCATGTCGAACGGCAGCGTGTCGATGTGGAGCGGCATGTCGTCGAGCGCCGCACCATCGTCGTCGTCGAACGACGACAGCTCGTTCATCTGGCGCCTGATGGCGTCGGCGGCCTCACCTGAATAGTGAAACACGATGCCGCTTGCCGGCTCCGTCCATGCGAGCGGACCGAGCGGTTCACCCAGACGTACTTCGCGCCGTAGCTCAGCGGCGTATGTCTCCGCGAACGCAGTCACCGCCTGGAGGAGAGCGATGAGGTCGGCCATCTCCTCGCGCGAGACGCCGCCGCCGGGTGTGTTGATGGTGCCGAGCATGGGGTACGCTCCGCGGCCGGCCAGCTCGAGCCGGCGGGTGCGTGCCGTGCGGAACGCGGTGCCGACGGTTTCCGCGGTCTCGAACGTCAGCGATATTATGCGGCCGCGGATTCGCTCGAACACCTCGCCCGGCGCGTTCGTCGCGACGACATCGAACAGATCCGAAGCGTCCGAATAGAGGGCGAGGCCGAATTCCTCACCGCCGTCGCCGAGAATGCCGCACGTCCACTCACGACCGGATGGCAGGACTGCGCGAGGCGCCTGGAGGTTCGCCGCGTGCCGCCACGGCGCTCGACGGTAGAACTGTGCGGCGGCGGCGAAAGCCTGCGACACGAGCGGGCGCGGCAGATCCCAGGCATCCCAGTCGACGACGTGGCAGGTCGGCGGCCACATTTCGTGACCGACCATGGCGTGCATCATCGAGCGCGCGGCGGACGCGAGCTCCGGTGTATCGGCGGCCTCCACCGCGACATCGCGCGGGCGGAGCAGCGGATCGAGCGACTGCGCGACGTCGTCATGCCGCACACGCAGCCGTTCGGGGAATGTGCCAGCCTGACGTGCCGCGGCAATCACCGCCCGCTCGATCGCCGCTGCCACTGCTTCCGGACCGCCGCGCATCCGGCTGACAACATCCTGGTACACGATGAGATCGCCAGCGGTCACCAGCAATGCGACAGGGCGCGATACGGGCTCGTCTCGGAACGTGATCATCAGCGGAATCGCATCTGCCTGCCACGTCCGCTCCGCCACGGCCTCATCGCGCATTGCGCGGGGGAGGCGGCCGTGCAGCGGGATCACCCGATTGTCCGCCTGTTGCGCATCGGCGTCACTCGCCTGGCAACAATGCTTGTATTTGCGTCCCGAGCCGCAGTGGCAGGGGTCGTTTCTGCCTGGGGTCATGGTGTCACGTCGATAGTTGTCCAGTGCCGCGCAGCCGGCACGATGTCACTCGATTCCGCTGAACAGATCGCGCACGCAAACCGTGAAGCCCTCGATGATGTTTCCGGCGTCCAGCACGTCGTCTGCCGACAGCACGCGCGGAGCGGCTGCCGACGTATGCACGGTCAGCCGACGAGTGCGCGGGTCCACGATCCACACCTCCCGAACGCCTGCGTCGAGGTCCGCTTCGA
>DATABQ010000396.1:0-11015 GCA_036259495.1 Longimicrobiales bacterium
GCACCTTCGAGCCACGGAAAACAGGGATTCACCGCCGCCTTCAGCGGCTTTCAGGAGGAATTACATGATCGGGACACTCTTCAAGGCAGTCGCGTACTCGAAGGCGCCCCGCGCCACATTCACCATGCTCCACCCGGGGAAGGCTGTTCGCTTCCGGAAATTCCAGTGGGACATGCGGCACGCGTACGCGCCTCGCGTTACGGCGCTCGGAGCGGCCGCGCTCGCCCTGCCGGTAGGGCTCTGGCTCGGCCGCAAGGCCGTTGGCGGGGCGAACGGACGCGACGAGCAGATCGGCTGGCAGCCACCGGAGACGGCGGGGCATCGGCCGGAACCCGTGCTGCGCACGGCGGACGCGGCCGCTGACTGAAGGATCTGCACACGGAGTCGAGTACCGCGGGATGTAATCCGGCTCGATGTGGGGTTCGGTCCCCCGAGAGTGAAGCCCATGCGCCGTGAGGGTGCATGGGCTTTCGTTCATCAGACGTGTCCGAGATCCCGTGTTGAAGCTCAGTCGCCGTTGTCCTCCCTGAGCATCTGTCCGACTCGGACCATCCCACGACCGCGCTCTTCGAGGAGCTTGCCGAAGCGGGCCAGCAGCGCGGGCGGAACGCGCTGCGGGTTCGTCCGGGCAGAGCGGAGGTCGGCCACGGTGATGCCGAGCGCCGCGGCGAGCTCATCCTCGGTGCCCATGAACAGTCGTGCGGCGCTGGTGAAATCGAGTGCCATTGTGGCCTGATTCAGCGGGTGACGTGGCCGGCGGTGTAAGGATTGTGGCGGGTCGAACGTCATTAATCCAGTGCGCGGCGATCCCGGGTCGGCGGCGGTATCGCAGACGATCATGTGGAGGCCGCGCGGAGCGGCACGTGACAACACGGAGGCAGTCGATGGGACGGTCGCGATCGGGAATCGCCGCGGGCGGGATGCTGAGGGCCGCAGCCGCGCTGGTCATGAGCCTCATGCTGTGCACCGGATGTGAGCTGCTCGCGGACCCCGGGGAGGACATGCGGCCGGACCTCGAGCCGCTGGAGCGTCTGCCGCGGGAGATGAGCGCGGCGGAGCTCGCGGTCATCGAAGCAAGCAACGGTTTCGCATTCGACCTGCTGCGCGAGACGGCGGCGCGGGAAGACAGTGCGAACATCATGCTGTCACCGCTGAGCGCGTCAATGGCCCTCGGAATGACCATGAACGGTGCGCGCGGAGCCACGTTCGCGGGGATGCGCGACGCGCTCGGCTTCGCCGGCCTGGATCAGGAGCAGATCAACGCCTCCTACTCCGCATTCATCGACATGCTGCTCCACCTGGACGCCGGCGTCGACATGCGCATCGCGAACTCCGTCTGGGCCCGCAGCGGCTTCGCGTTCCACGATTCGTTCCTCGAAACGGTACGGCATGCGTTCGGCGCCGAAGTCAGCACGATCGATTTCTCCGCACCGGCGGCGGTACCGACCATCAACCAGTGGGTGGACCGGAGCACGAATGGCCGGATCACCGAGATCCTGGAAGCGATTCCCGGTGACATGGTCATGTACCTGATCAACGCGATCTACTTCAAGGGCGACTGGCAGGACCGGTTCGATCGCAGCCTCACGCGGGACGCGCAGTTCACGCGCGCGGATGGCAGCACTACGACTGTATCGATGATGTCGCGCGAAGGCGGGTTCGAATACAATGCGGACGCGGACGTTCAGATCGCGGAGCTGCGCTACGGCCGCGGAGCATTCGTCATGGACATCGTGCTTCCGCGCGAAGGTCGTACGGTCGATGAGCTGATCGCCACGCTCGATGAGGTACAGTGGAACCAGTGGATCGCCGGCCTCGATTCCACCGGCATGCACCTGCGGATGCCGAAGTACCGGCTCGAGTATGACACGAAGCTGAATGCGCCGCTGATCGCGCTCGGGATGGGATCGGCGTTCGGCCTCACGAACGATACGGACTTCACCGGCCTCTCACCGCACGGGCGCGATCTCGAGATCTCGGTCGTCAGGCAGAAGACTTTCATCAGCGTGGACGAGGAGGGCACTGAGGCCGCTGCGGTCACGTCTGTCGGCATCCGTGTAACGAGCATGCCGGCCACCATGGTGGTGGACCGGCCGTTCCTCGTCGTGATCCGCGAGCGGTTCGCCGGCGCCATCCTCTTCATCGGCAAGGTTGGCGATCCGGCACTGGCTCAGTAGATGAACACCGGGGTGCCGACGTCCACCAGGTGGTAGAGCCTGTCGATGTCGGCGTTCGACAGCCGAACGCACCCGTGACTGACCGCGCCACCGATGGTGTCCTCGTTGAACGGGTTCGTGCCGTGGAGCAGGTACCCGTCCCCCATGTTCAGCTTGTACGGTCCGAGCGCATTCGGCACCTTGCGCTGGTCGCTGGTGATCGGCGGCATGAAGATCTTGCCGTCGAAAACGATCTCGGTGCCTGGCGTGAACGCCCAGAAATTACCGAAATGGTTCACGCGCCCGACCTGGCCATCCTTCACGACCAGGTGTGACCCGTCCCCGAGCTCGATCTCATCGCCCTCCTTCAGCCGCACCAGCTTCAGCCCGCGGAACTGGGCCTTCTCCATGTAGTGCCAGTCCGGCGGAGTCCAGATCGGGCTCTCCTCCTTGCTCAGCACTTTCCGGCGTCCAGTCGGAGTCTCGAAACGGAACCTGCGACCCTCGTACTCGAAGTCCTCGCCCTTGCCAATGCCCACGGGCACGTCGAGGAGCGTATCGCGACCGGCGATCAGCCAGAGCCGCCGCTCGTTCGTCGACACGAGGATCTTCGTGCCGCGGTACTTCTGCGCCGCGCGGTACACGGCCGGATCGGCCGGCTCGGCCGGTTCGGCGGTGTGCGCCAGCCCGACGAGCAGCTCCTCGGCCGGTTCGGCGCTCTGCGCCGCGGCCGGAAACGGTGCGATGATCACGCACGCCGCCACAGCGGCAGCGCGCATCAGGGTCTTTCCAGTTCTGCTCGACATGATTCCTCCGAGGGACTGCGGACCGCGTCCGCAGGGACTTGCAATGCAGACAGGGTGCCAGATCAGCTTCCGCGCCGTGGCTGACCCGCATGACCCGAGCGTGCCGCCGCCGGGTTTCAGAAAATGAAGACCTTCGTGCCTACAGGTACCATCGGATAGAGCCGCTCGAGATCCTCGTTCGTCATCCGGACGCAGCCGTGGCTGACCGCGTCGCCGATGGACTCCTCATTGAAGATGTTTGTACCGTGGATGAGGTATCCATCGCCGGTATCGAGCTTGTAGGGTCCGAGCGCATCGGGAACAGCCCGCTGCTCGGTGCCCATGGGCGGCACGAAGACCTTGCCGTCGAAGATGATCTCCATTCCAGGCGGGAACGCCCAGAAGTTCCCGTGCTGGTTCAGACGGCCGACGTTGTTGCCGATCGTGAGCAGGAAGGAGCCGTCCTCGAGGAGGTGCTTCGTATCCTTCGTGAGGCGGACGAGCTCGAGATCGCGCTCCTTCGCCCGCTCCATGTAGTGCCATTCGGGCACGGTCCAGCGCGGAGCCTCCTGCTTGCCGAGAACCTTCCGCTCGCTGCGCGGCGTCTCGAACCAGAAGCGCCGGCCCTCATACTCGAAAGCCTTGCCCATGCCGATCGCGACGGGGGCGGACAGGAGCGTATCGCGGCCGGATACAAGCCAGCCAGCGGTCTTCCGTCGAGACGAGAATCTTTGTGCCGGCAGCCTTGTCCGCGGCGGCGAGGATGCGCCGGCCGCGGTCGTCGGGCGGAGTGCTCGGTTTGCCGAGCCGTTCGACCGGAATCGGCACGGCGTCCTTCGGCGCCTGCGCGGATGCGGACGTGCCGCTGAGCGGGAGCGCCAGCGAGAGTGCGGAAAGCGCTACGATGGTACGGCGAGCGGATGCCATGGTGTTCCTGCTGCTGCTCGGGTTCCGGCCCGGGGAGTCTCTACGGTGGGTTATACAGCCGTGATCGCCATAAGTTGCGTGCTCAGCTGCACCTCCGCGATCCTGCTCACCCCGCGGTCGGCAGGACGGCCCCTTTACGGGTTGCGAGAACGCGCTCGATCGTCTCGCCGATCTTGTTGTTCGGCGTCGATGCGCCGGCGGTCAGCCCGATCGTGAGCGGCCCCTCAGGCAGCCAGGCCGCAGTAAGGACTTCGGGCGCATCGGCGGCGAGCTCCGGCTTATGCCGTATGGTCCCTGCCTCGACGTCGATGCACGTCGCATCCGCGATGTGGTAGGCCGTCGTGTACTCGCGGCAGAGATGGGCGAGGTGGTTGGTGTTCGACGAGTTGTAGCCGCCGATCACGACCATGACCTCCGGCGGATCCTGCATCATCTGGATGACCGCGTCCTGCCGTTCCTGCGTAGCGGAGCAGATGGTGTCGAAGCTGCGGAAGTGCTCCGTTACGGCGTCCGCCCCGTATCGCATTGCGAGACTGCGGCCGATTGCCGCCGCGATCGCGAGCGACTCCGACGCGAGCATCGTGGTCTGGTTCGCGACACCGACGCGTTCGAGATCGCGATCGGGATCGAAGCCGGCACTCGCCTTCTCGGCGAAATGATCACGAAACGCGTCGCGCGACATCGCTCGATCGTTCTGTTCGATGTAGTCCATCACGAGCCGGGCCTCGGCCATGTCGCGCACGATGATGTACTTGCCGCCGGCGGCGATGTTCGCCTGGCTGGCCGTTGCGCGCGTCTCCTCGTGGAAGTACTTCCCGTGGATGAGCGCGGTGAAGCCATCCTTCGCATACGACTCCACGCGCTTCCACACGTTAAGGACGGAGCCGCACGTGGTGTCGATCAGGATGCAGCCGATGTCCTGGAGCCGTTTGAAGTCCGTCATCGTCACGCCGAACGCAGGCATGATGACGACATCCTCCTTCGTCGCATCGCCGAAATCGAACTCGCCCGTCGCCGGATCCGGATAGAGGAACGTCACGCCCGCTTCGCGAAGCCGGGTATTCACATGAGGATTGTGAATAATTTCGCCGACCAGGAAGATGCGGCGATCCGGAAACTTGTGCGTCGTCTGGTACGCGTAATCAACAGCGCGATCGACGCCGTAGCAGAAGCCGAAGTCCTCCGCGAGGCGGATCGTGATGTCGCCGAACTGCGCGGTGTAGCCCTGCGACCGGATCTGCTCGACGAGAGTACTGTGGTATTCGGCGGCCAGCACCGGCTCGATCTCCTTCTTGAGGCCGAGCCCGCGTCGGAAGTATGTCTGCTCCATGTCATTGCGCCCGTTGATGGATTCGCTTGGGAACGATAACCCTGACTGACAGGGGGATCAACGCACCCAATGGCCACAATCCCGCTCAGCGTATATCTTGGCGCCGAACTATCAGACAAGGAATGACGGTGGACACGCAATTTCTGAGGAAGCTCCTGGACACGCCGGCGCCGAGCGGGTTCGAAACGGCGGCCGCGCAGCTGTGGCGCGAGGAGGCGAATTCGTTTGCGGACAGTGTCGAGGGTGACGTGTCGGGCAACTCGATCGCGATCGTGAATCCTGAGGGCTCACCGCGCGTGATGCTCGCGGGTCACATCGATGAGATCGGTGTGCTGATCACGCACATCGACGATGAAGGCTTCCTCTACTTCGAGGGGATCGGCGGCTGGGACCCGCAGGTGCTCGTAGGGCAGCGGATCCGGCTGCTCACACGCGAGGGGCCGATCGTCGGAGTGGTCGGCAAGAAGCCGATCCACCTCATGAAGGGCGATGAGAAGGACAAGGTGTCCAAGGTCGAGGACCTGTGGATCGACATCGGGGCGAAGGACCGGGACACGTCGGCAAAGCGCGGCGTGCGCGTCGGCGATCCCGGCGTCATCGATGCGCAGCTCGTCGACCTCGGTGACGATCTGATCGCCAGCCGCTCGATCGACAATCGCATCGGCGCGTTCGTCGTGCTCGAGGCGCTGCGCCTGCTGTCGAAGAAGAAGTCGAAGGCGCTCGTAGCGGCCGTCGCGACGACACAGGAAGAGATCGGCTATGCCGGCGGCGGCGCACGCACCAGCGCGTACACCGTGAATCCGCAGATCGCGCTCGTCGTCGACGTGACGTTCGCGAGCGATGCACCCGGCATCGAGAAGAAGGCCGTGGGCGAGCACAAGCTCGGCAGCGGTCCCGTCATCACGCGCGGGTCCGCCACCAACGCCCGTGTCGCGGAGCGCCTCGCCGAGGTGGCAAAGCAGGAGAAGATCCCATACACGCTGACTGCCGCACCGCGCTACACCGCGACCGATGCGGATGCGATCTATCTCTCGCGTCACGGCGTCGCAACCGCCGTGCTGTCGGTACCGAATCGCTACATGCACTCGCCGAACGAGATCGTCAGCATCCGCGATGTGGAGGCTACCGCGCGGCTGATCGCCGCGTTCTGCCAGAAGCTCTCCGAATCGGATAACTGGTTGCCGTAACGCCCCTTAGGGCACTGGCCATGCCCCGTCCCCACGCCATACGTTGAGTGTGGCGCACGACCCGCGTGCGCAGGCACCAGCTGTGGACCTGATGTGCGAGAGAAGCAGAACCGAAAGACGATACTGGTCGTTGAAGACAATAAGGACGAGCTGATGATCTATACCACGCTCTTCAGCTTCCGCGGCTATTCCATCCTCGCCGCAGCCAATTACGATGACGCGCTGAGCATCGCGACGGCGCAGCAGCCGGACCTCGCGATCATCGATATCAACCTGAACGACCCGCAGGACCGCGACGGGTGCGACCTGGTGTGCGCGCTGCGCGAGCAGGACGCGACGCGCGACATGCCCGTGATCGCGCATACCGCCTTCGGCGATGTGTACCGGGAGGGGCTGGAGCGCGCGGGATGCGCGGCGATCGTGCACAAACCGTCGAGTCCCGCGTTCCTGATCGAGGAGATTGAGCGGCTGATCGGGCCTGGCCTCTAGTCGGACGCGGAACCCATTCTGCAGAATGGCCCAGCTGAACAGCGCCATGTCCCAGATCCGCGATCCTCGCATGTGCGGCCGCGACACTGCCGTGTGGGCATCGGCCATTCCGCAGAATGGGTTCCGCGTCCGACGGGCCGCCTCAGCGCCGCGGACCGCGACTGGCCGCTCCCTTCCCATGCCGCTATCTTCCTCCACCTCATGCGCATCCACGATATCTCGCAGCCGCTCGGCTCACAGACGGCAACCTGGCCGGGCGATTTCGAGGTCGATGTTCAGTGGTCGATGCGCATCGATCGCGGCGATGCGGTCAACGTTGCAACGCTCATGACATCGGTGCATGCCGGTACGCACGTCGACGGCTTCCTGCACGTGGCCGGAGATGGCGCGACGGCCGCGCAGATGCCGCTCGATGCGTATCTCGGACCGTGCGTCGTGGTCGACGCGATCGGGCGAACGGAGCTGGCGGCGAATGACGTGGCTCACCTCGACCTCGCCTCCGTGCAGCGGGTCCTCTTCCGCACGCGCGCGTCGGTGGATGAGACGAGGTTCCCTGCTTCGTTCGCCCATATCTCACCCGCTCTGGCGCGGGAGCTCGCGAGTGCCGGTGTGCGACTGGTCGGAACGGATGCGCCGTCCGTGGATCCCGTCGACTCGAAGACGCTCGATGCACACCACGCGTTGGCCGCGGGCGATGTCGCGATCCTCGAGAACGTCGTGCTGAGCAACGTCGAGCCGGGCGCGTACACTCTGATCGCGCTTCCCCTCCGGCTGGTGGAGGCGGACAGCTCGCCAGTGAGGGCGGTACTGGTCGAAGGGGACATGCTGGAACGCCCCGGACCAGGTCCGGACGTTCCGGGTCGAGCAGATCCGACCGAGCGCCATGGCTGACGCGGCCAGCCTGGAATGTTGCGGACCAGGTCCGGACGTTCGGGAACGTCCTGACGTTCGGGGCTCCGAACAGGGCCCGCCGACATGACGGTTCCGATCCAGATCCCGTGGGATCTCTATCTGGGGCGGGTGGTGGTCTGGTGCGAGTGCCTGTCGGCGGGCGTGCGACGCGCAGTCCTGCTGCCCAGGCTCGACACCATCTTCGGCCCGGCAGAGGAAGATCCGGCGCGCGAGCTGCCGCGTGAGGAGCTCGAGTGGCGGCTGATCTCGCCGACCGAGGGCGACTGGCGGCAGTACCGTGCGCTGGTCGAGAAGCAGGCTCAGCATGCGGGTGTGCGCGTGCACATCCAGCGCGTGGAGAACGTCGCCCGATGGCTGGGCGGCAGGCAGGCGGCAGTGCCGCAGTATCATCTATGGCTGTATCGCGACGACGCCGTGGGGCGCCGGATCGAGGTGCTCTACGACGAGACGGACCCGGCGCGGCGCCGGGAAGAGTGGCAGTGGCTGCTGGCGTGGACTGCGCCGGCGCGCGAGCCGCAGCCGTGATCGGACACCGTAGCAGCCGGCGAGATGCGCCGGCGCGGGCCGATCGAGACAGTCAGGAAGGGAATTCGTAATGGTGGATGCAGGAAAGCTGATCAAGCGGATCCAGGAGATGCGGGACGAGGGTTACCTCTCCGACGCGATCCTCCGCGAGTCCGTCAAGCAGCTGAAGGCGGGCGACATGGACTACAACTTCGTCGGGGTCTATCTGTTCAACCCGGACGAGCAGATCCTGTGGCTGCACAACTACATGGGGCAGTCGACGGAGCATGCCCGGATCGAAGTAGGCAAGGGCGTCTGCGGTACGGCCGTGGCCGAGAAGAAGAACCAGAACGTCGGCGATGTCACGACGGTCGACAACTACCTCGCCTGCAGCCCCAAGACCAAGGCGGAACTCGTTATACTGATTCGCGCCGGCGACGAGATCTTCGGGCAGATCGACATCGATGCGCGGACGAAGGACGCATTCACGCGCGGCGATCAGGAAGCGGTCGAGATGATCGCCGACAAGCTCGCCGAAGTCTTCATGGCGGAGCGACGCTAGCTTCAGAGACGGTCTGCTGATGTAACCGGAGGGTTGGCTGCGAGCAACGCGGCCAACCCTCCATTCATTGCCGCACCTACTCCGCCCGCAGCACCTCGCTCGGATCCAGCCGGGCCGCGCGGCTGGCGGGCCGCAGCGTCGCCACCGCAACGACAACGAGCACGGCCGCAATCGCGATCGCAAACGTAGGCACATCGACCGCGCCGACTCCATACAGCACGCCCTGCACGATGCGCGTGCTCAGTAATGCGCCGACAAGGCCGATCACGATTCCGATCATCGCCAGGAACACGCCCTCGCCCACGACGAGCCGGCCGAGCTCGCCGGCACGCGCGCCGAGCACCATGCGCACGCCCAGCTCGTGCCGACGCTGCGTGACGCCGAACGCGAGAACGCCATGCACGCCGACGGCGGCAAGCGCCAGTGCGAGTGCGGCCAGGATTCCCATCAGCACGGCCAGGAACTTCGGCAGATCGACGGCCTGCGCGTAATAGGTGGAGGCCGGGACCAGTTCCTGGATCGGCTGGTTCGGGTCGATTTCGCGGACTGCGGTGCGGATCGCCGGCAGCACGGCTCGCGGATCGCCCCGGGTGCGGATCGCGAAAGCGAGATAGCCGCCGGTCCCGTCGTAGCTGCCGAGAGGGTACAGCAGGGCGTACTCGCCGAGACGTTCGTCGGGACCGCGCAGCCGCAGGTCGGCCATGACGCCCACGACGGTGAGCCAGTCCCACTCGGGATCCAGGCGGAATCGCTCGCCGATGGGCGACGCATCCGGCCACAGGTGTCGCGCGAGCTCCTGGTCGATGATCACGCTGCCGGAGCTGTAATCCTCGGTGGCGTGGAACGGCCGTCCGGAGAGGAGCCGTGCGCCCGTCACATCGAAGAAATTCGGACCGACAGAAGTGTGGGGGAGCACCATGTCGTCGGGCGTGGCCCTGGGTGCTTCACCCTGGACCTCGAGTGCGAGGCCGAACGAGATGGCGGTATTGGGCGGCAGGCCCGCAGTCAGCTCGGCTGCCTCGACACCCGGGATGGCCGCGATGCGTTCCTCGAGCCGGCGCAGGTATGCACCGCGTGCGGCATCGTCCGGATAGGTGGTCCTCGACACATCGAACTGAAGCACGGCCATGTTCTCCAGGCGCATGCCAGGGTCGACGCTCATGAGACGCGCGAAGCTGTTGATGAGCAGTGATGCGGTGATCAGCAGCATGACGGAGAACGCGATCTCCACGATCACGAGCCCGCGCCGGAGTCGGCGCTTGCCGCGCGTGCGGGTCGCATATCGCGTGAGAGCGGAGCCGTCGGTGGAGCGTGCCCAGTCGGTCGCGCTGAATGCGGGCAGCAGACCGAACACGAGACCGCTCGCCAGTGCGACGGTGAACGTGAAGAGCAGCGTACGCTGTTCGATCGCGATCACGTATGGTGACCAGAACGTAATGGAGCCAGGCATGATCCCCTGGAGCGCATGCACGACCGCCATCGCAACCAGCACCGCCGCCGCACCGCCCAGCAGCGCGAGCAGCATCGCCTCCGTCGCGATCTGCCGCACGATGCGCCCACGCGCCGCGCCGATCGCCATCCGCACCGCCATCTCGTTCGCGCGCGCACTCCCGCGGGCAAGCAGCAGGTTGACCATGTTGACGCCGGCGACGAGCAGGATCAGCACCACCGCTCCCGACAGGAGCAGCATCGCCTGCTGCTCATCTCCGCTGCCGCCGCGGCCTTCCGCCATTGGCTCGAGCCGGAGGGTAGTTTCGCTTGCGGGGTCCTCCTGCCGGAACAGCGCACTCCCGCGTACGGCTGCCTCCGCACTCGTCGACTCGAGATCGTCGACAGGCACGCGCATGGCAGCTTCGATGTAGCGCCCCTGCGCCGAGGTGCCGAGCATCGTACCGTCAGTACGCAGCGGCACCCAACCGGCCGTCGTGGCGTACGTCGGGAACCGGAATCCCTTCGGCATCACACCGATGATCGTGTGCTCCGTCCCGTTCAGCGACACCGTGCTGCCCGGCACATTGCGCGCGCCGCCCAGCTCCGCCTGCCAGAAGTCGTAATCGAGCAGCACGACGTCCGGAGCGGATGGATCGTCGTCCTCCGGCAGGAATCCGCGTCCGAGCACCGGCGCGACACCGAACATGTCGGCGAACTCCGGCGTTACGGCCT
>DATABQ010000397.1:0-7627 GCA_036259495.1 Longimicrobiales bacterium
CCTGCGGGCCGGTCTATCTTGGCGCCCAATGAATGACACGATAATGATTCGCGGCTTCAATGCGACCGCGCGCGCGTTCGTCGAGCTCGACACGCACCGTCCCCGCCCCGCGTGCGACGCGCTCGACCTCAGCCAGCGTCAGCTCGCCGCGAATCATTATCGTGTCATTCATTGGGCGCCAAGATAGACCGGCCCGCAGGGGGCGACAAGCTCCCTCCGGACCATAACTGGAGCTGCAGCGGGCTGTCTACTGCGCAGTCTGCAGGGCGCGGACGTCGCTCTGGTGGTAGTCGAGCTTCACGTCGGGGTTCGCGCGGAGGTGCACGCGGAACTGGAAACTGAAATTGCCGTTCTGCGCTTTCACGAAGTCGAAGTTCGCATCCCAGTCGTGCAGCGTACGCGTGAGCGTGAGCACGTGATCCGAGAACTGCGACGTCGTGATCGAGTAGCCGGTCGTCCAGCGCAGCGTCCAGTTCTCCGTCGGCTGGAATGTAACATTGCCGCGGACCATCTGGTTCTCGCGCGAGCTGGACGTGGCCTCTCGCGGCCGCAACAGTGAATAGTTGATGCTCGCGTTCCAGGCGCCGACGGCACCGCGGGGCGCGCCTTCCGCTGTCCGTCGGCTCGTGCCGATCATTCCGTACTCGGGTTCCGTCCGGTCCACGGCCGGTCCCGCAGCATTCGGATCGCCGGGCTCCAGCGGCACGCCGCCTGTCTCCGTGGGGACCGCTTCTCCGGATCCGAGTCCGAGCACGCGGAAGATCCACGAGTTGCCGTTGATGGAGAACGAAGCATTGACATCGCGGAGGTGCGGCGCGAATGAGCGACTCACTTCACCGAGCGAGTCCCTGCTCTCGCGGAACAGGTCGTGTGTCACCGACATCTGGAGACCGCGCAGCAGATCGGAGCGCAGTGTATTCCTGACCTGCGTGTTCACCAGACCATGGTCATCGCGGGCGCGGACGAAGTCGTACACGAGCGCCTCCGTCGAGATCTCGAGAAGCGAGATGGTGGCGACCTGCTCACGACGCGTCAGCACGACGCCGCCCAGCGTATCGCCCAGGCCCGGTGTCCGCCGGGCGGCCTGCTGTGCACGCGCGCTGTCTTCCGCCGCGCCGGTCGTGTCGCCGGGCGCCGGACCATCGCCGGGCGCATCGCCCTCCTCGTCATCGACGTCCGAGCGGTACTTCGCTTCGAACGTCTGAGAGAGGCCGATCGTGATGCGGTTCTGCTCGGCGACGCCATCGCCGAAGATCGCGCGCTGCAGCGAGTCCGCGCGCGCGGCCGGGGAGTACCCGTACGAGAAGCTCGGAGTGACGCGATGCCGCAGTCGTTCGAACGGTCCGAAGCCGGGCCAGAAGCCGAACATCTCGAGTCGGAGTGACGAGCTGAAATCGATGCGCGTCGGCGACATTACGAGTGCCTGGCCGGTGCTGTCGTTGCGCAGGTACTGGCCGCTGAATGACACGGTCGGTGTGATCGTGCTCGTGCCGATCACCCGCTGCTCGTACGACAGGTTCGTGCTCCAGCGGCCGCTCTGCTCCGCGGAGCCCGGGATGTGAACCGGAACATCGCCCGGAGCGATGCGCTCCTCCGCCGACTGCTCGTTGAACGTGATGCTCTGCGACGACGACAGCCGCCCGATGTTCAGGCGGCTCCTGACGCTGCTGGACAGGTCACGCGTGCTCTGGGCCGTGACGGTGGCATTCGCAGGATCGATGTCACGTGTGTCGATGCGCAGGTCGCCGCTTCCGGACCACGTCAGATTGCTGTACCACTCCTCCTCACCCGGTGCGGCCTCGAACAGTGTGAGCGGAGAGACGCTCAGCCTGAAGCTCGGGAGCTGCGCCTGCACCGTGTTGTCCGCCAGATGCTGCTTGCGGGAGATACCCAGGCTGGCGGAGCCCCAGTCGAACTGCCGCTGTATCGAGCCGTTCGAGTCCACCGACCGGTTCAGCTCCCGCGGATCGAACGTCTGCTGCTCCACGAATTCCGACGAGCTGGCGTAGTCCGCGTTGAGTGAGATGGTGGTCCGCTCGTCCGGCTTCCAGCTGTTGTTGGAGGCGAGCGTGAGCACCCGGCTTCCCCCGTCTCTCCAGAAGCGTCGCAGCGTCACCCCGCCGCGGAGGAAGCGCCGTGTCCAGTTGTAGTCGAAGCTGCCGCGCAGAGCGGTCCAGTTGTTGGCGTGCCAGTCCATCGCCAGCTCGGCGCCCATGTAGTCGTTTATGGCCAGATAGAAGCCGACGTCCTCGATGCGGCGGTTGTAGTTCGAGCTGTTGCGCGCAATGTCATTGATGCCGAAGCGCGGCATCAGGATGCCGCTGCGGCGGCCGCGGCTGAGGCTCTGCATGAAGAACGGCAGCCAGAACACGGGGACGTCCGCAAACCGCATCGTGACGTTCCGCCCGACGACGACATTGCCGCGGACTGCCTTTAGCTCGGCCGCATGAAACGCGTAGTGCTGATGCGGAAACGGCTCGTCGCAGTCGGTGAACAGCGCGTCGTGGCAGTACAGCTCGTCCCCGGAGAAATACGCATCGCAGCGCACGTTCCATGTGGCGCCTTCCTGCACGCGTGTGCTGGCGCCCGGCGCGCGACCGATCTGCCGTTCCACGTCGAAGCACACCGTGTCGCTGACCAGCGGCTCCGACTGATCGGCCGCGTGCAGAACGGGATTGCCGTAGCCGCACGCGAACGACCGTTCCTGACTGTAGATGATGCTGGAATCCGCGACCAGCTGATTGCCCTCGCGAGCGACTTTCGGGCTGCCGCGCAGCTCGAGACGAGCGCTGTCGGCGAAATACTGCGCACGATCGGCGCTGTATTCCGTTCCGATGTAGCCGTCGATCCCGAGCAGCACATTCATGATGGAGTCGCGCTCGATCTGCGACGGCGGTGGAGCGGCAGCGCGCGTCCCGCCCGGTGCCGTCACGGAAACCGTCTGCGGCTCGATGGAGTCCGTCGGCTCCGTCACCGTATCCGGCTGCGCCACGCCGCGCATGTCCCGCAGCCGCTGCAGCGCCCGCTGTTCAGCAGTCAGCGTGTCCGCAGGTGTTGCAGGCCGCTGCGCCGGCGGCCGCTGCTGCCCTGCCACAGGTGCGGCCGCGGCGAGCAGGGCCAGGACCAGCAGGCCGCGCCTCGTCCGGCTCCCGCGCCTCACCCGGCACCCGCGAGTGCGTCTTCCGCCGCCTGTCCCGCACGGCCGCGCTCGACCAGTCTGGAGAGGAGAATGCCGACCTCGTAGAGCGCGATGAGCGGCCCCATCATGAACACGGTCGCCGTGATCGCATCGCCCGGCGTGATGAGCGCCGCAGTCACCGCCATGATGGCGATCGCGTAACGGCGTTTCGACGCCAGGAACTTCGACGTGATGAGGCCGAGTGCGGTGAGGATCATGACGACTACGGGCAGCTCGAACATCAGGCCGAACGCGACGAGCAGCTTCAGCACGAACCCGAAGTAGAGGTCCGCAGTGAGCGCCCAGCGCAGGCCGGGTGACTGGAAGCCGCCCATGAACTGGAGCGTCATCGGCAGGACGTACTGGAACGCGATGTAGACGCCGCCACAGAACAGCACCGCCCCGAGATACAGTGCGGGCGCGATGTAGCGCTTTTCACGCTTCGTGAGCGCCGGCGCGAGGAATGACCAGACCTGATATACGATGATGGGGGCGGCGAGAATGACACCGACCGTGAGTGCGATCTGGAACGTGATCATGAACGGCGCCGTGACCGAAAGCGCGATCAGCTCGGTACCGTCGATGTAGGGATCGACCGGCCGCTTGAGCAGGCTGAAGAGATCGAAGCGGATGGCAGCGTAGAAGCCTATGCCTGTGCCGATCGCGAGAGCGAGCAGGCTCCAGACGATGCGCCAGCGCAGCTCCTCGAGGTGATCGAAGAAAGGCATTTCGCCCGTCGGACTGCCGGGCTTCAGTTTTCGCAGCACCATCATCTCACTTCAGCGGCAGCTCGACCTGGCTCCTGCTGAGCGCCGCCATGGCCTCTTTCGCGCTCAATTCCTTCAGTTCCTGGTAGAACTCATCCAGGTCCTGGAAGTTCCGGTAAACGGAAGCGTAGCGCACGTAGGCCACGTAGTCCTTCGTCCGGAGCTGCTCCATGACCAGCTCGCCGATCCTGTCGCTCTCGACCTCATCGACGTTCAGCCGTGCGAGCTCGTCCTCGATGGCGCTGACCATGAGCTCGATCTCGCTGCCGGTCACCGGCCGCTTGGCGCACGGCAGCTGAAGCGATGTAAGCACCTTCTGCCGGCTGTAGGGCTCGGACGATCCATCGCGCTTCGTCACGAGCAGCTGCCGCTCCTCGATGGACTCGTACGTCGTGAACCGCTTGCTGCAAGAGAGACATTCGCGCCGCCGACGCACCGCACGCCCTTCCTGGCTCGTGCGCGAGTCGACGACGCGATCCTCCATTCCCTGGCAGTAGGGGCAGCGCATCTAGTCCACTATCGGTCCGGCAGCGAGCTCAGCTTCGCCCGGGCCTGCCGCGCCTCCTCCGTCTCCGGGTACCGTTCGCGAACCTGCGTGAAGTAACGCCGCGCCCGATCGAACTCGCGCTGCTCCTCGGCGATGACGCCGGCGCGGAACAGAGCGGCGGGAGCACGCGGTGCGTCCTCCCACTCCTCCGCCACCCGCTCCAGCGCTTCGTAGGCCTCGTCGTACGCCTCATCCTGGTAGTACGACTCACCGATCTGGAACTGCGCATCAGCAGCGCGCACATGATCCGGGAACTCGGCGACGAGCTGCTCGAATGCGAGCCGCGCCGTCGAGAACGAGCCCTCCCTCATCTTCTCCATGCCCGCCGCGTAGTACTGCTCCGGCTCCATTCCGCCGGACGTGGGGCCCTGTACAGGCGCGGCGGCCGGCCGCTGCTCGAGCGCGGTGAGCCGCTGCTCGATGCGGTTGAGCGTACCCATCACCTGACTGACCAGCTGCCCCATCTGCGTTACGTTGCGATCGAACTGTCGCAGCTGGTTCGCCGTGGTGCCGCGCGCATCGACGGTGAGTGCCATCGTCGTGCTGATGGAATCGAGCAGCAGTCGGTTCTGCCGCTGGATCTCGATCAGCACGGAGTCCTGGTGCTGACGCATCCAGTACATCTCGTTGCGCAGTGCGCGTACATCGCCCTTCGTCGCGCAGCCACCGAGCACGAGCAGCCCGGCCGCTGCCAGAGGTATGAGCCGCATCCTGCCTCCTGCTGTGTGCGTCATGAACCCGGCATGGTCAGCGATGAGCCGCCGGCCGTGATGACGAACTCCGCGCGCCGGTTCCGTGCCCACGCGGACTCGTTGTTGCCCTGCGCCACGGGCGAGTCCTCACCCATGCTGGTCGTCTCCAGCCGCGACGCATCGATGCCGAAGCCCGCCAGGTACTCGCGGACCGAGCTCGCGCGGCGCATGCCGAGCGCCAGGTTGTACTCGAGCGAGCCGCGCTCGTCGGTGTGGCCGACGATGCGGATCCGCACGCCCGGGTTTGCTCGAAGGATCGGGACCTTCCGCGCAAGCGCCTCTTCGGCGTCCGCCCGCAGATCCGCCTCGTCGTAATCGAAATGGACGACTTCCTCGAGGATTGCGCGCGCCCGCGCCGCGACTTCCTCGGCGCGGCGGCGTGCATCCGCATCGGTTTCCGCGTTCGCGCGGGCGATCGAGTCCTGCCGCATGCGCTCGAGCTCCGCTGCGCGGCGCGCACCGTCACCGGCCGTATCCGGCAGAGTCGGCTGCGGCTGCTGCGGCGGCTCACGACGTGAGCAGGCTGCGAGCGGAAGGGCGAACAGTACAGTGATCAGCACGAGGCGTCGGATCATTCGTCGATTTCTCCTGATGGACTTCGGTGATTGCGGCATCATCGCCGCGCGCGGCCCATTGCCGCCCTGCTCGATGCTTCCGCTTCGGTTCAGCGGCGCTCACTCGCGCGCGGCGAGGTCACTCGCGCGCGGCGAGGTCACTCGCGCGCAGAAGCAGCGGTGACCACTCCGCCATGCGCAGATTGCCGCCGGACGCCAGCAGGCGCCGTGTCTTCGTTTCGGCGTCGATAATATACAGACCACCGGGCCCATCGCCTACGGACGTGTAAACGATGTTACGCCCGTCGGGTGCCCAGCTCGGATCCTCGTTGTTGCCTCGCGACGTGATCTGCTCGATCTGAGCACCCGGCCGGTCCGCATTCGCCACCATGATCTGGTAGGAGCCGCGCATCTGCCGGTTCCACGCACCGTGAAACGCGATCCGGGCGCCTGTCGGTGACCAGGTCGGCGCCGCATAGTCGCTCGACTGGCCGGAGACGAACGGGGACAGCATCGTCGCACCGCCGCCGTTCACGTCCATCACGTACACCGCCGGACGGCCGATCCGGTCCGACATGAACGCGATCCGTCGCCCATCGGGAGAATACGACGGGTACATCGAGACCGTATTCAGGTCACCGGTGAGCTTGCGCAGGCGGCCGCCACCTGACAGTTCGTACTGGAACAGCTCCGCACCGTTGTCGCGCCAGATGCCGAGCGCGATCGTGGTGCCGTTCGGCGCGTATGCGGGTGTGTAGATCATGTCGCCGCCCGGATCGAACGTGCGCTGCTGCCCCGTCGCAACCTCACGCTCCACGAGCTGCCACTGGTCGCCGCCCGTCGCGTACAGGATCCGTCGCCCGTCGGGGGACCACACCGGTGAATAGATCAGGCCGCCGAAGCCGGCGATGCGGCGCAGGCCGAACCCGTCTGAATCCACGATCAGCAGATCGTAGTTGCCGTCACCATGCTGCCGCGTGGTCACGATGCGCGTGGCTGCACTGCCCGGCGAGTCGAGCGCCGACTGCACCACCTGATCCGACAGCGCGTGGACGGCCATCCGGAACGCGGGACTGGTCGCGGGCGGCAGGACGTAGCGCCCCTCGTGGACCACGCGCGCATACACGACATCGTGCACTGTCAGATTCACTTCGTAGCCGCTCGCGGCCGGTGTCACGGTGCCGGTGACGAGATACACGACGTTCAGCGCGTTCCACTGCGCGTAGTCGACCTCACCCGTGCTGAGGCTCTGCGGCACTCCTTCCACGATGTTGAAGCGGCTGCTGTACGTGAGATCCCGCTGTACGATCCGCGTAATGGAATCGATTGCCTCGCCGATCGCCTCCGCCCCTTCGAACGGCCGGACCGCGAGCAGCGGCCGGTCCTGCGTCTGATACGTGGTGGAAAGGCGGATTCCCGGCGGTGGGTCCTGCGCCAGTGCGGGTGTCACGCACAGGAGCAGCAGGAGAATGGCAAATAACGATCGTCGCATGTGCGGTCCCTTTGGTTGCATGCTTTACTTCTGCGGCTCGAACGTGAACGACACCCACAACCGGTCCTGCTGCCAGCCGTCCGGCAGGGGTCCGAACCGGCCCGTGCGGCCCACCCGGTCCACCGCCTCGTGAGCCTGCAGATCGAACTGGAAATTGCCCGACTTGCGCACGATCCGTATCCCGCCCACCGAGCCGTCGCGCTTGATGTAAAACACCACCTCCGCTTCGAGGTTCGACGCTCCGTTCCACCGGAAAGCCTGGTTCAGCTGACGGATGATGTTCGCCTGATACTCGGGGTAGAGGAACTCCTCACCCTCGCGCTGGATGTTCAGGTTC
>DATABQ010000398.1:0-2399 GCA_036259495.1 Longimicrobiales bacterium
CCGCCGAGGTCGATTTCCTGGCGGCGGGCGCCACTCTGGACATCACGCTGAACTCTGATGGGACCACCACCGGGACTTTTTTCGTGCCGGACGGAGATGAAGAGGGCGGCGATGTGCTGGACGATCTGACTGGAACCTGGACGCTCGACGACAATGAGGTGGAGTTCGACCACACCGCCGACACGTTCATCACGGACGTGACCTGGACCTATGCCAACGGAAGACTGTCGGCGGAACATGCAGACGTTCGCGCTGTCCTGACGCGGCAGTAGACAGGATCGTCAGCAGCCGGCCGCTCACGACTCCGGCTCGATCATGTCTCCCGGCGCCAGCGCATCGCGCCCGTACTTCCGGCGGACGTGGTCCGTGGCGCGTGTGAGCCGGCGGTCGCGCTCCGTTTCGAGGCTGCTCTCTTCCGCATCGAACAGAGCCGTCTGTGCGGCGGCGCCCGTGGTCGCACCGCCCAGATTCGAGGCGGCGATTCCGAGCAGCCGGGCGGGGATCCGCCGCTCCGCCCGGAGCCTCGCCAGCAGTGGCAGCGCCACGGCATGGACCGCCGCGTCCGTTTCGATGGCGTCCGTCACCGTGTGCGCTGCCTGGCGCGTCCTGAAATCCGCGTCCCGAATGCGGACGGTGATCGTCCGCGCGCGCAGCCCGTCCGCCCTCACGTCCGCGGCGAGGCGCCGGCTGAGAATGCGCAGCCTGCGCTTCAGCTCCGTATCGTCGGAGATATCGTGCGCGAACGTCTCGTCCCGGGACATCGATCGCGCGGCATGTTGCGTCTCGACCGACGTGTCATCCTGGCCCCGCATCCTGCGGTGGAGCCACAGGCCGCGTCGCTCCCCGAGCATGGCGGTGAGCTGTTTCTCCGTCAGGTGCAGCGCGTCGGTGACCTGCTCGAGTCCATAGCGCAGCAGCTCCTTCGTGAGCACGGGTCCGACGCCGGGTATGTCGCCGATCGCATGCCCCGCCAGGAACGCGGCCTCGCCCCCGGGCTCCACGATGTGGACGCCCGCCGGCTTTGCGCGCGACACCGCCAGCTTCGCGACCAGCCGGTTCGCCCCGCCGCCGATGCTCACGTGGATGTTCGTCTGCTCCAGGACCGCCGCCTGTATCCGCTCGGCCGTGCGATGCAGAGGCTCATCCCGGTAGAGCCGCTCGGTTCCCGTGAGGTCCAGGTACGCCTCATCGATCGATGCCGGCTCGACCTGCGGCGTGAATCGCTCCAGCACTTCCCTGATCGCGCGGCTCTTCTCGCTGCACAGCCCGCGCGGCACCGGCACCGTGCGCGCTTTCGGGCACAACCGGAGCGCCTGCGATGTCGGCATCCCGGATCGGACACCGAACGCACGGGTTTCGTATGATGCCGATGTCACGACGCCGCGACCCTCGGCCGAGCCGCCGACCAGCAGGAGCTTCTCACGCCCCGCACCCTCCGGATCCGCGATGCGCGCGCACTGCACGAAGAACTGATCGCAGTCCACCAGGAGGATTCGTCGCATGCCGGTATTGTCGCGCCCCGGCGCCCTCCCGTCGAGTCCCGCTGCAGGCGTTGTTGCGCGAATGGAGCCGGACACGACCCGGGCTGGCAGACAAGTTGCCACGCTCACCATCAACATTGACCCGCACAGGAATCAGAAATGCCCGAACGGATCGTTACGGACTCCCGCGGCCAGCGCTGGGACGTCATACAGGAGAAAGAGAAGAGCGGCGCAGTCTTCCGCCACCAGTCCGGCCAGGAGCTGCGGGCCGACCTGAAGCAGTCGATCGATGAGCTCTCGAGCGAGGAGCTGCTCGATGCTCTCGATGAGGCGCGCCGCCGCGAGGGCCTGGACGACGTCGGCCATGGCGGACTCGATGTCGCGTTCGACGCCGACGGTTACGAGACCGGCCGCTGACGCCGTGATTCAGTCGTACGGATCGACGCGTCGGAAGTGCCTGCCCGCGCCTGGCGCGCCGTTACACCCGGGAAGCGGCTGCGTCCGCCCGGACGCAGCCACCTGCGCCAGGCCGGCGACTCGCCGCGCGGGGAGCCTGTCAGCGTGAGAATCGCGACCTCGGGCCGGGTCAGGAAACGCACGGGCAGGTGTACCGTGCCGATACCGCGCGACGTGTAGACCTGCGTCCACGGCCGGCGGCGCACCCCCGCCTCGTACAGATCGTCATGTTCGGCCGAATTCACGATCGCGCCCCATCCCGGCAGCCGCACCTGGCCGCCGTGGGTGTGGCCGCTCAGCACGAGATCGACCTGATCGATGCCGCGGCGTGCGCGCTCCGCCTGATCGGGGTTGTGCGCGAGCAGTATCGTGAAATCGCGCGGCGCCATGTCGTGCAATGCGTCCAGGCACGGACGGCCCTCCGAAAAATCGTCCACGCCCGCAATGCACAGCCTGATGTGG
>DATABQ010000399.1:0-9301 GCA_036259495.1 Longimicrobiales bacterium
GCCGTTAACGCTCACGTCCCCGCTTAACCAGCCGCGAAGTCGGGCTTTCCACCACGAAGTCCGGCGTGCAGCCACGTTCTGAAAAGATCGATATTCCTGCCTGTTTGACTCACCCGCGCCCCCTGCGCCACATTCTGCGGATCCCACTCCCCGGAGACGACCCATGCGCCGCACAGCCATTTCCGGCGGTATCGCCGTTCTGATCCTCCTGCATTCACAGGTGAGCGCGCAGCGCGCACCTCGCATCACGATCGATGCGGGCGAGGCGTGCCCGCCGGGTACGACGGAGGTGCGGCCCGGATCGTGTCAGGCGCCGCAGCTCGAGCCGCCGAGCATCGTCGACTATCGTCCGGAGTCGACGCTGATCACGGAGGAGCATCAAGTACCGAAGCCGAAGTATCCGGCAATCGATTTCCACGGTCATCCGCCGGGCCTCGACGGCAGCCCTGAAGGCCTCGCCCGACTCGAATCAGCTATGGACGAGATCGGGCTGCGCGTTATGATCGCGGCGAGCAATGTACGCGGCGATCGCCTGCGTCAGGTGCTCGCAGGCATCAGTGCATCGCCGACCATGCGTGATCGTGTGCGCGTGTTCACCGGCATCGAGTTCGGCGACCTGGAGCCCGGCTGGGTCGAACGTGCAGTGCAGCAGCTCGAGGCGGATGTCGCCGCGGGTGCGGTCGGCATCGGCGAGATCTCGAAGAGTCTGGGCCTGGGGATCAGCAAGCCCGACGGCTCTCGCCTCCGCATCGATGATCCCGTGATGGACCCGATCTGGGAAGCGGCCGCGCGGCTGAACATTCCCGTGTTCATCCACACCGGAGACCCCGCGGAGTTCTTCGAGGAGCTCGACTACACGAACGAGCGCTGGCTCGAGCTCGCGCTGTTCCCCAACCGCCGCTATCCGCAGGGCCGCTATCCCAGCTTCGAGCAGCTCGTCCAGGAGCGCGACAACCTGTTCCGCCGTCATCCGAACACGACGTTCGTCACGGCGCACATGGGATGGCAGGCGAACGATCTCGCGACGCTCGGCGCACTGCTCGATGAGCTGCCGAACGTCCATACGGAAGTCGGCGCCGTGCTCTACGACATCGGGAGGCAGCCGCGCAACGCGCGTGAATTCTTCATCAAGTACCAGGATCGCATCCTGTTCGGCAAGGACTCGTTTCAGCCGGTCGAGTATCCGTACTACTGGCGCGTGTTCGAGACCCGCGACGATTACTTCGATTACTATCGCCCGTACCACGCATTCTGGAAGCTGTACGGCATGACCTGCCGGATGAGGTGCTCCGGAAGCTGTACTATGCGAATGCGCTCCGGATCACGCCCGGGCTGCCCCAGGAAGGCTGGTAGCTTCGCGAACACCCTGTGCATCTCTCCGTAAGACGATTCGAACTGCCGGCTGGTCGCAGATGCGGTCCGGCAGAGACTCAGCAGGAGAGGTCTCTGAGCTACTGCGAAAATGAAGGGGTGGCACCGGGAAGGTGCCACCCCTTTCTCGTGCTCCGGGGTTGCCACATCAATATCATAGTGATATCATATTGACATCATACGAAACCTGCACTCCTGGAGGCCAGCGTGGTCAGAGAAGTTCCATTCAAGGCGAGCTCCGGCTGGGCCCCGCTTTTCCTGTGTCTCGGAGCGATCGCGGGGGCCATCGCTCTCATCATCTTCGCGGCGTCGACGGGCCAGCCGCTGCCGTGGGTACCGCTCGCGGTAGTGCTGTTTTTCACCGGGCTGATCTGCCTGTTCGGCCTGATGGCGATAGCGCCGAACGATGCGCGAGTGCTGCTGCTGTTCGGCGATTACAGAGGATCGATCAAGGAGTCGGGATTCTTCTGGGTGAATCCGTTCTTCTCGAAGAAGAAGGTGACGCTGCGGGTGCGCAACTTCGAGACGGGCGGCTCGCGTGTGGAGGAGCGAAAGGATGCTGCGGGCCAGGTAACGCAGGCGGGCGGCCGGTCGAGCGGCCGGCCATCGAAGGTGAACGACCGGGACGGGAATCCGATCGACATCTCGGCTGTGGTGGTATGGCGAGTGGTGGATACGGCGGAAGCGCTGCTGGAAGTGGACGACTACGAAGACTACGTGGCGATACAGAGCGAGTCGGCGCTGCGGAATCTCGCGAGCCGGCATCCGTACGACAGCGGAGATGACGAGGTATCGCTGCGCGGGAACACGGATGCGGTATGCGATCAGTTGCGGACGGACATTCAGGAGCGGATGAACCAGGCCGGCGTTGAGGTGATCGAGTCGCGGATCAGCCATCTGGCGTATTCGGCGGAGATCGCCGCGTCGATGTTGCAGAGGCAGCAGGCGCACGCGGTGGTCGCTGCACGCGCGCGCATCGTGGAAGGAGCGGTGGGGATCGTGCAGATGGCGCTCGCGGATCTCGAGAAGTCCGGTACAGTGGACCTGGACGACGAACGGCGCGCGTCGATGGTGTCGAACCTTCTCGTCGTGCTGTGCAGTAACGCGCCGATGCAGCCGGTCATCAATACGGGCACGCTGTACCAGTAGCCGCGAGGCGCGAGGAGATATCACGTGGCCAGCAAGGGCACATTTCTGCTGCGAACCGATCCGGCGGTACTGGATGCACTGCGCGCCTGGGCGAACGATGAGTTCCGCAGCGTGAACGGTCAGATCGAGTTCGTGCTGCGCCGCGCGCTTGCGGACGCCGGGCGCCTGAAGGGAAAAGGCGACGACGCGAAGAAGAAGACGACGAAGAAGAAGCCGTGAGACCGGGGCCCGGCGGGGATAGTCCGACCTGCTGCGAATCTGAACTGCTGCGAAAGTTGAGGGGTGGCGCCGCGAGGGTGCCACCCCTTCGTCATCCGATCTACACGCCGTCGCCGCAGACGCGGCCGTGCACGGACAGATCGAGCCTACCGGCGGGCGGCGCCGTGCTCGTGAACGTGATCAGGCCGTGGTTCTGGAGCATGCCGCGCGCATTCGCGTACCTGCCGGTGCCGGTGACGATCGTCATGTGATCGTTCACGATGCAGGTCGCGGGATTGTTGTCGCCTGGCGCGCAGGACGCCTTGTCCTGCGTCGTGAAGGAGCCGAGTCCGTCATCGGCGATGAACACGTGGCTGAGCACGATATGGTGCGCGCCCTGTCCCTTGCTGCCGGAGATGGTCTCGCTGTGGACGAACGAGCCCATCGTCCCTGCGACGCCGCCGAGCACGACCGGTCCCGGAATGAGGCCGAAGACGGTGGCACCGTTGTGCGTCCAGAGGCCGAGCGGGCCGCTCGTTTCGACTGCGACGTTGACGCAGGCGTCGGCGGAGCGGGAAGCGTCGAGTGCGGCGCCGTCGAGTACGGCCAGGGGTGATTCCGCGCTGTCGCAGCCGGCGAGGAGCAGGGCGAAGCCGAGAACGGTGGAATGGCGGATCGTCTGCGAACGCATGTGTGCCTCCTGAGTGGGTGGTGGTCAGCGGCCTGGTGCCGCGTCGGAAAGGTCGTTGCGACTGTGTGACGCGCGGGGTAGCTTGGCAGAGGCGTTACCGCCGAGCATCAACTCGAGCAGCTCCGCTCCGCTTCTGAAGACGTGCTTCTCGCCCGTATCGAGGCGCTCGGCGACCCCGGCGACGCCCGTCTCGCCGGCATCCCTGTTCCCTCCGGTGCCGGCAGGCAGACGTCGTACTCGCACCATGAAGTAGTCGTATTCGTAGTCGTCCATCGGTCCGGGTCCTTTCGGCTCGCAGGAGCAGCCTGATGCGATGCATTCCCCCTCATGACAATGCAGCGGCATGCGCAGCGGGCCGTCAGCCCATGCGTCAAATGGCGCAGCCGCCGGCACTTGCGGGATGGTGCCCATGACGGAGTTCCGGCTGCGAACGCTCGGCACACTGCGCCTCGAACAGGCCGGATCGGATGTGATGTCCGGCCGGCGGCGGGAGCTGGCGCTGCTGGTGTACGTCGCGCGCGCGGGGACCAGGCCCGTCTCGCGCGCGACGCTGGCCGCGCTGTTCTGGGGTGAGCGTCGCGAGGCGCGCGCGCGTCAGTCGCTGCGGCAGGGGCTGCTCGAGCTGCGACGCGTGCTGGGCGACGCGCTGGACGTATCGGCCGACACGGTCGCGCTGAAGCCGGGCGTGCTGACGCTCGACGTGGCGGAGGTGGAGGCGGGTCTCGGGGCGGATCAGCCGCGGCGTGTGGTCGAGTTGTGCACGGGCGAGTTCATGCCCGGCGCGGAAGAGATCGGCGGGGAGGCGTGGCGTGCGTGGGTGGACGCCGAGCGCGCCGGGCTGCGGCCCCGGCTCGCCGCCGCGTTCGCGCAGCTCACGAACGCGGCGGAGTCTGCCGGCGCGCGCGATGAAGCGGAATCGTGGGCAGCTGCGTGGGCGACGGCTCTGCCGTGGGACGAAGCCGCACACACGCGGTGGATCCAGGCGCTGCGCGCGAACGGCCGGGCGGCGGAGGCTGCGGCGCAGCACGCGATGTTCAGCGCGCGGCTGCGGGGGGAGGCGGGCGTCGAGCCTTCGCCCGAGTGGCAGCGGCTGGGCGCGGAGCTGGAGCGGGACGGCGCAGAATCGCGCGTGCGCACGGCACCGGGATCGGCCGCGCTGTTCGCGCCGGACATGGTCGGCCGCGGTGCGGAGTTGGCGGAGCTGGCGGCCGCGTGGCGCCTGGTGCGTGGCGGCGGCGCGGGCGTGATGCTCGTCGAAGGCGCCGAGGGCATCGGCAGGACGCGGCTGTGCGATGAATTCCTGCGCAGCGTCGAGTTGGACGGCCATGCATTCGTGCTGCGGGTGCGCGGCGGCGAGCCAGTCTCCGGCCGCGACGCGCCATGGACCCATGCGCGAAGACTGCTCGCACCACTGCATGCCGCGCCCGGTCTGAGCGGTGCGCCGGACAATGCACTGGCCGAAGTGTCGCGGCTCGTGCCAGCCATACGTGAGCGATATCCATCGCTGCCGCAGCCCGCCGGCGAAGACGGCGCACGGACCGACACTCTGGCGGCCAACGCACTGACCGATGCACTCGCCCGCGTGCTTTCCGACGTTGCAGCGGAGGTGCCGGTCGTCGTGTTCATCGATGATGCGCACCTCGTCGATGCTCGCACACGCGCATGGCTCGCATCGTTCGCGCGCGATGTTCCACCGCACGTGATGCTGCTGCTCACGGCCGGACCGGACGACCTCACTCGCGGCGCGTACGCGGTGCAGGCCGGCGCCGCCGGCCTGCGTCGCATCCGCCTTCAGCCGCTCGATGTCATGGCGACGGAGGCGCTGCTCGCCTCCATGCTGGTGCTGCCGGCAGCGGAGCGACACGAGCTTGCCGCACGGCTGCACGATGCCACCGAGGGCAATCCGTTCTACACGGCAGAAACCGTCGCGGCGCTGGTCGACGAACGACTGATCGTGCTCGATGCGGCCGGCACCTGGCGACTCACGCCGGAATGCGCACGCAGACCGCTGCCGCTCGCCGGCGGCGTGCGCGATGCGATCGGCGAACGTATCGCGCGGCTGGACGACGCGGGCAGACGAGTGCTCGCTGCGACTGCATCGAGCGACGGCGCGGTCGGCTATGCCGAGCTTCAGGCAGGCACCGCCCTTCAGGCGGGCGAGCTGCGTGCGACGGTCGACGATCTCATCGCACGGCGACTCCTGCGCCCCGTCGCCGCGCCGGAGCACGGCGTGCAGTTCACGCACGGCCTCATTCGGCGTGTCGCACGGGAACGGCTGGCGGGTGCGATCGCGCCCCGGCCGTCACGACTGCGACGCGTCGCGCTCGCCACCTCTGCAGTGATATCCATTGTGTTCGGCGTCGCATTCGTCGTCGATCGAACGCGCGACGCTGCGCCCGCTGCGGTCGCCGTCATGTACCTGGAGAACCTGTCCGCCGATACGGCTGACTCGTACCTGGCCGCTGCATTGACGGAGGAGATCGCCGCGCAGCTCGGACAGCTCGAGCGACTGCGCGTGAAGAGCCCCCGCGCCGCATTGCGCATGTACGAACGCGCCGACGGTGACCCTTCTGCAATCGGCGCAGCGCTCGGTGTCGGGCACCTGGTGGATGGCAGCGTGCGGCGCGCGGGCGATCAGGTGCGCGTGATGGTGCGGCTGATCAATGCCGCCGACGGATTCCAGGTATGGAGCGAGACCTACGATGTCGAGGCTGTCGATCTGCTGCGCGTGCAGACCGAGATCGCACGCGAAGTGGCGACGCGCGTAGCCGGCCGTCTCGAGCGTGGTGAACGCGATGTGCTCTCTCGCCCTGCGACCACGAGCCCGCTGGCGTACGATCATTATCTCCGCGGCAACCACCACCTCGTGCGGCGGACGCCGGAGAGCGTGCAGCGGGCGATCGAGGAATATCGCAGGGCAGTGCGTCTGGATCCCGGCTTCTCGGCCGCACGGGCGCGCGAGGCGTACGGCTACGCGCTGTTCCTGGACTGGGGCTGGACGTACCCGGATGGCTCACCGGAGGAGCTGCTCGCGCGCGGACTGCTCGCGACGGAGCAGGTGCTTCGCGGTGATCCCGAGTCCGCCGACGCGTGGATGACGCGCGGTTACCTCTTCGTGATGCGCGACCCCGTACGTCACGCCGGTGCCGTCGATGCGTTCCTGCGCTCGATCGCGATCAATCCGGGGAACGCCGAGGTACACCATCAGCTCGGGCAGACGCTCATGGCCCTCGGGCGCTACGATGAGGCGGAAGCTGCATACCACCGCGCGCTCGAGCTCGAGCCATGGCGCGCCATGACACTGGTCCCGCTCAGCGCGATCGCGGTGCGGGAGGGGCGCCACGATGAAGAGATGCGCTGGGCCGACAGCGCCATCGCCGTCGCTCCCGATGTGCCGTACGCATACTCCGCGCGCGGGATAGCACGGCTTCGCCGCGGCGATGCGGCAGGCGCGCTGAGAGACGCCGAAAGGGCGCTCCAGCTGGACCGCACGTATCCGCTGCCCGGCCTCGCCATTCGCGCCGCTGCGCACGCTGCCCTTGGAAACACCGCAGCCGCACGTCGAAACCTCCAGGCCTGCGTCGACGCGCTCGCCGATCCTGCTCAGCCTTCGCCCACCGAGCTCCTGTTCCTTGGCGTGGCCCTGCTCGCGCTCGATGAGGAGGCGATGCTGATCGATGCGATCGAACGCACGCGTCCGCGTAGTGCGTGGGTCTGGTTCTACCTCCAGGATCCGCTCTACGATCACATCCGCAAGCACCCGCGCGCGCGACGGGTACTGGATGACGTGAAGCCTGCCTGATCCTGTTACGCGTCCGCCGGCAGGAACGGGTTCTCGTCCGCCGTCGGGCCGTAGATCGACGGTAGCGGAACATCGAGCTCCCGCAGGTACACGCTCAACTGACCACGGTGATGGTACCAGTGGTTCAGCATCACCGAGCGGATCAGCACGATCCGCGGCAGCACGAACAACTCCACGTCGCCGACCAACACGCGCAACGGCTCCAGGAGCGTGGCGTCGGATATTCCCTCCAGCACGCGATTTACGGTCGCGACACTCTCGTCGTGCGCTGCGAGCAGCTCGGCCCCGCTCGTGGGCGTCGCATCGCCGGACGGCGTCATCGTGGCCGGATTCGGCGACGTCGCCAGCTTTGCTATGGCGCCAGGGACCACGGCGATGTGCATCGCCAGCTCGCCGAGCGCCCGCGACTTGGGGTGCGGCTTCCAGTCAAATCTGTCGTCCGGCACGCGCTCCAGCACGCGTCGCGTGGTTCCGGCCTCCTCGGTGAACTCCTGAAGAATCGGTGCAATCAACGGCATGGATGTCTCCGGTAAAGTGGATGTGGCCGCGAACGGCAGTCGTGGTTCGGCAGCCGGTCGTCAGTTCTGGTGTGGCGATCGGTCTCAATGTACGACGGAGACGGCCGCGACGGGACCGGTTGCGCGGTGCAGCAGGGGCAGGTTACGTTCGCCATTTGAAACTGATTCTCAAACTCATTGGAGCCATGGCCGACCTTCGCTTGTACCGATTCTGCCTCCTCGCAGCGCTATGCTTCGCCGCCGGTGCCGCGCCCGGGGCCGCACAGGACAGCGCCGTTCTCAGCGGCACGATCGTGGACGAACAGGGGCAGCCGGTGCCGGGGATGGCGGTGTCTGCCCGGGGTGCTGTCGCCGAGAGCGGTGTGACGAACCGTTCGGGGGCATACCGGCTGGGGCCGCTGCCGGAGGGAACGTATGTCGTGCGGGTGGAGGCGATCGGGTATCGCAGCGCCGAGCGGGAGGTCCGCGTAACGGGCGCGCCGGTAACGATCGATTTCGTGGTGGAAGTTGCACCGGTGTCGATTGCGGGGCTGCGCGTGGTGGCGGCGACGCGAACGGGCGCGGCGGCGGCGTCGCTGCCGATCAAGGTGGACGTGTTCGATGCGCAGGAGATCGAGGTGCAGCAGACGCTGTCGGCAAATCCGACGGAGATGCTGTCGAACCTGATCCCGAGCTTCTCGCCCGCGCGACAGAAGCTGTCGACCGCGGGCGAGAGCTTCCGCGGCCGACGTCCGCTGTTCCTGATCGACGGTGTTCCGCAGTCGAATCCGCTGCGCGACGGCAGGCGCGACGGGTTCACGATCGACATGGAAGCGATCGAGCGGGTGGAAGTGATCTTCGGCGCGAACGCCATCCAGGGCCTGGGCGCGACGGGTGGCATCGTGAATTACGTGACGGTGAGTCCGCCCGCGACCGGAGAGCTGGAGCAGAGCCTGTCGGTGGGCATGACGAGCGGCGACCGGTTCGAGGGTGACGGAATCGGCTGGCGCGGGCATTACATGGCCGGTAAGCGGATCGGGAGTTTCGACGTTCAGGGGTCGGTGAGCGTGGAGCGCAGGGGCTTGCAGTTCGACGGACGCAACCGTGCGATCGGCGTCGACAACGTGCAGGGCGACATCGCGGATTCGCACAGCAGGAACTTCCTCGGGAAGATCGGCTGGGAGCCCGCTCCGGCGCAGCGAGTGCAGCTGATGTTCAACACGTTCAGGCTCGAGCAGGAGGGCGATTTCGCGTTGGTCCCGGGGGATCGCAATGCAGGCGTCCCGGCGATCTCGGTGCCGGGCGAGCCGGAGGGGGTCGAGCCGGTGAACGATGTAATGACGGCCGCGGTCGACTACGAGCATGACGCACTTGCGGGCGGACGGTTCTCGGCGAAGGCGTACTACCAGGATTTCTCCGCGTTGTTCGGCGGCGGTCGTTTCGCGACGTTCCAGGATCCGTTGATCGCGCCGGTGGGCGAGCTGTTCGACCAGTCGCAGAACAACTCCGAGAAGTACGGTGCGCGGCTGACGTACGCACGCGCCGCAGTGGCTGGCACGCCGCTCGATGTGATCACGGGCTTCGACTTCATAC